>NZ_JANSJA010000039.1:0-18185 GCF_047462335.1 Synechococcus sp. H60.1 | reverse complement strand
TAGGCTTTGGCATGATTTGCTCCCTAGAAATTGTGAAGCAATACATCCAGAATCACTCAGAGGGTGCTATCCATCCCCACCGTATAGACGGTAGGGAATTCCGCACCTTACGTTAAAACCTTTACGGCATTTAAATCCAATCGAAGTCACTTTGCCCCTGGGGATCTGCGCCGCCGAGGCGACCGGGAAGACGGAAATTCTCTTCCCTTCCAGCTTTTCTTGCTCTGGGGGAAGCGATAGTCCCGCTGCTATTTTTCTCTCCGCCTGGCCAGGCTTAAGCTGGGAAGGGAAGTGCAGCGGCTGAAGCCATGACCGTTTCTGAGCATCAACCCAAGCAACGCTTTGAACAGCAAGCCGGTGGGCTGACTTCTCGCCGCCTTTTGAAGGGATCCATCATCGGCGCCGGTCAGGTGGGCATGGCCTGCGCCTACGCGATGGTGATCCAGAACACCCTCGATGAGCTGGTTCTTCACGACATCGACCGGGCCAAGCTGGAAGGGGAAGTGATGGATCTGGTGCACGGGATCCCTTTTGTGGAGCCGACGCGGATCTGGGCGGGAGAGCTGGCCGATTGCGCCGGCTCAGACGTCGTGATTGTGACGGCGGGAGCCAAGCAGCGGCCTGGAGAAACCCGCTTGGATTTGGTTCACCGCAACGTTGAGATTTTCAAAAGCCTGATCCCGGCCTTGATGGAGCATTGCCCCAGCGCCATTTTCCTGGTGGTGAGCAACCCCGTCGATATCATGACCTATGTTTCCCTGAAGTTATCGGGGCTGCCGGCGGGGCAGGTGTTGGGGTCGGGCACGGTGTTGGATACGGCCCGCTTTCGCTATCTTTTGGCCCAGCGGCTGGGGGTGGATCCGCGCAGCCTGCACGCCTACATCATCGGCGAACATGGGGATAGCGAGGTGGCCGTCTGGAGCAAGGTGAACATTGCCGGCACGCCGATTGGCGAGCTCTCGCCGGAGTGGGATCCCGCCCATTTGGGCGACATCTTCGAGCAGGTGCGCAATGCCGCCTATGAGATCATCCGCCGCAAAGGGGCCACCAGCTATGCCATTGGTCTGGGGGTGACGCAAATTGTCCAGGCCCTGGTACGGGATCAGCGGCGCGTTTTAACCGTGAGCAGCCTCACCCAGGGGGAGTATGGTCTGCCGGAGGTCTGCCTTAGTTTGCCGAGAGTGGTCGGTCGGCAAGGGGTGGAGCGCACGCTGGTCATGTCCCTCACCGAGAGCGAGCAACAGCAATTGCACCGCTCGGCCCACATCTTGCGGCAAGTCATTGACAGCATTCAGTGGTAGCTTAGATTCTCTTTGCTTTTGATCCAGGCTGTGGGAGGCGGCGTTGGGTTCGCTATGGCTGGAACCGGCAGCAGAAGGTGGTCTGGGGAAGCAGAGGGGCAACGGGCGCAGCAAGCCCAACCTGAGAAAGGCTGCCTTGCACCGCCTTGGGCAGGGATCCCGCTGCAGAAGGGTCTCGGCCAGCGGCTGCGGCAACATGTCAACCCTCTGCAGGCGCAATACCAGCAGCCTGCTTCTCCACCCCACTGGGAACGGGTGTACCGGCGGCTGGGGCAACCCTTTCACTTGGATATCGGCAGCGGGAGCGGACGCTTTCTGCTGCGCCTGGCCCAGGAACAGCCGGATTGGAACTTTTTGGGCGTGGAGATTCGGCAGCCGCTGGTGGAGCGGGCCAATGCTTGGCGGGACGAGCTGGGGCTAGATAACGTCCATTTCCTCTTTGCCAACATCAACGTCTCCCTGCGCCATCTATTTGCCCCTGGAGATCTCAGCCGGGTTACCATCCAATTTCCGGATCCCTGGTTCAAAAAGCGCCATCACAAACGGCGGATCGTCCAGCCCCAACTGGTGGCGGATCTGGCCCTGCTGCTGCAACCGGGCAGCCCTGTTTTTTTGCAGTCGGACGTGCAGGAAATTGCCGAGGAGATGGTTGCTCGTTTCCTAGAGCATCCGCAGTTTTGGGATCCCTGCCAGGGGCCCATCGATGACAACCCCTTTGGTATTCCTACCGAGCGGGAGTGGCAGTGCCTGCAGTTGGGGCTGCCCATCTACCGGTATTGGCTAGAGCGCCGCTGACCCCTCCGGCTAAAGCCAATAGAAGCTAGGATATAACCCGCTGGAGTTGCCTCTGTTGCTGCCATGTCTCCCTCTGAAGCCACGGCCTCTGTCGATCCCTTTTCCGCTTGGCTTTCTGTTCGCCGTGGGATCCTCAACCTGCTGAGCCTATTGGCCCTTTTGATTGTCGGGCTTTCACTTTCCAGCAGTTGGTTTCAGCCGCCGCCCCAAACGCAGTTGGATCTGTTGCAAACCAATCTCGCCCTGCAGGCTGCCCGCACCTTAGATGATCCCCGCTATCAGGATCTGGCGCAGGCTCTGCTAGGGCGGAACGTTTTCGAGCTGGCCAACAATCGCTACCGGCAGGTGGCCGACAACTACGCCGAACGCCTGAAGCGGCTAAAACGGGTGGCGCGGCTGGAAACAGTGGGCGAACCCGAGTTGGCTAGGATGTCGGATGAAGTGGGGCCGGCCCAAGCGCCGGCAGTGGATCCCGTCCTGCTGGCCTCTGCCCAGGATCTGCAGGCAGAGCTAGACAGCCTGCGGCTACGCCTGGGCTTGCTCTACGCTTACCAGAAGGATCTGGAGGCGGCCCAGCAGCAGTGGCAGCAGATAGTCGATCCAGAACGTCCCTTGGAGCTGGAATCCGGCCAGAAGGGGGTGGCACAGGTTTTACAAGGGCTGTGGGGAACGCCACGGCGCATTCTGCCCGAGGCTGAGGTGCAGATCCGCAACCACCTAGACGGCTGGTTTGAGGCAGTGGCCTTGCAACAGCTCTACCGGCTGCAACAGCGCAGCGACAGCCTCAATGCCCTCAACCAGGAGCAGGAAAAATTGGCCTTGGCAGCTCTGTTTCGGCTGACGGTGGTGGGCGGGATCCCCGTGCTGGGGGCGCTGCTGGGGCTAATCCTCCTGTTGGGTTGGCTGGGCTGGAGCTTCTGGCGCCAACGTCCTCTTGTGGGCCCGCCGTGGGAGGTGCCTTGGCCGGGGATCGGGGCGCAGGCGGTGTTGACCGGCTGGTTTTTGGGGTTTATTCTCCTCAATGCGCTGGTGCCCCGCCTTTACACGGTCCTGCTGGGTTTGGGGGCACAACGGCTCAGCCCTTGGCATCAGGCGGTGACCCTGTTTCTCACCTACAACGCCGGCGCTCTGCTGGGGGCAGCCCTGTTGTACCGGCTTCTCCGGCTCTATCCCGGTTGGCAGAAGGCGTTGCAGGTGCGGCTGTGGGGCCCTTGGCCGCTTTGGGGCCTATGCGGCTACTGGGTGGCCCTACCTTTGGTGGTGCTGGCAGCGGCGCTGTCGCAGTTGCTGCTGCCCCAAGCAGGGGGTGGGAACCCCATCTTGCCGCTGCTGCTGGACAGCCACGGCTGGGGGGCGCGCTTGCTGTTTTTGGCCGTGGTGTCTGTCTGTGCCCCCGTTTTTGAGGAGGTGCTGTTCCGGGGCTTTTGGCTGCCTACGCTGAGCCGCTACTTGCCGATGGGGGCAGCCATCTTGCTCAGTGCCTTCACTTTTGCCCTTGCCCACCTCAACCTTTCCGATCTGCTGCCGCTGACCATGCTAGGGGTGGTGCTGGGGGTGGTGTACAGCCACAGCCGCAACCTGTTGGCCCCCATCCTGCTGCACAGCCTCTGGAATACGGGATCCCTGGTCACGCTACTGGTGCTGGGGGACGCTTCCTGAGGGGAGTTGGGCCTACTTTTTCTTGCCGAAGAGGCGGCTCCAGAAGCCGCTGTTGTCTTCTTTGCGCGGCGGTGGCACGATTTTCTGGGCCTGGGAGGTCTGGCGGCTGGCCGAGGAGACAGGAACCGGCTGCTGGGTGGTGACCTGCTGCAACCAGCGGCGCACCTCCGCCATCAACTCGGCGTTGCCCGGCTCAAGGCGGCTGGCCTGCAGGAAGTCGGCTTTGGCCATACCAGCGTTGCCCTGCTTGAGGTGGGCGATACCCCGGTGCAGATAGTAGCGGGCCACGTTGGGCTGGGCGCTGATGGCAAAGTTCAAGTACTGAATGGCAACCCGGTACTGCTTGCGCTCGATCATGTCCAGCGCCTGCAGGAAGCGAGTCTCAGCGGGGCTGAGTTGCGGAGTTGGGGGCGGGGTGGGCGGGGCAGTAGGAGACGGAACGGGGGAGCCGGTCGGGATCCCACCCAAGGTGGTGCGGCTGGGGGAAGGGGTTGGGATCCCAGTCAGGGTGGTGGTTCTGGCGGCAGGAGTCGGGATTCCCTTGTAGCCGGCCTTGAGCAGTAAATAGGCTAGGTTTAGCTCACTCAGTTGCTCGGTTTTCTCCAGCAGCGTGGCCATGGAGCTGTATTGCTCTTTGGCCAGCTTCTCCACCCGCCGGACGTATTCTTCCTGCCAATCGGCACACTCGGCCAGGCCTTTGACGGCTTCTCCAGTGGGCCATAGATCAGGAGGGGGCGACTCCAGCAGGCGTTGAACGCGCAGCTTGAGCACAGTCTCGTATTCTGACCGTTCCCGCTCCTTGGCCAGCACCTCGTTGGCTGGGCTGACCAGCTTGGCAAAGAGGACGTTGGCCCGCTCTGCCCCTTCCGGATCCCCGACAAACCGATCCGGGTGCAGGGCCTTGGCCGCCTGCAAGTAGCCGCGCCGGATCCCCTTGGAGTCGGCGGTGAGGGGTACGCCCAAGATGGCGAAATGGTCCGTCTCGTAGCGGGCTAGTCCTCGGCTGAGGCGGGGGACATCAGAGTTGGATCCCATAGTTGCCACTTCTCCAAGATGCGTTGCAAAGTTCCGTTCTCGGTCAGGATTGCGATTGCCCCATCCACGGCTTCCTTCAGGGAAGGATGCTGCGAGGATACCACGCCCACCAGAGGAATCGGGAACAGAGGCGGCCCCGCCAGGCGCAGCCGGGATCCCGCCTGGCGCAGGCTCAGGGCGGCAACAGGCTGATCGACAAGTACGGCATCCAACTGGCCGGCCTGGAGCTGAGCAAACAGGCGCTCCGGGTTGCTGGTGGCAAAAAGACGAATGGCGTTGCCCCGCCTCTCGTTGTACGCCTCCAACAGAGCTGCTCCCGTACTGTTAACTACAATGCCCACTTTGCGGCCAAATAATTGCGACAGCGCCTCAATGGGAGTTTCCCCTGGCCCCGGATCCCGTACCACCAAGCGCTGGGGGCTGAGGTAGTAGGGTCGGGTGGCGAGAAATTGCTGCGGATCCAAGCCCAAAGCTTCCCGCGCCCCCCAGATGAGATCCACCTCATCTGCCTGCAAAGCCGCCAACTGCTGACTCCAAGCCACGTAGACGGGCTCCACCTGCACCTGCAGCGTCTGGGCAAGCGCCTCGAGGATATCCCACTCAAAGCCGGCGTAGGTTTGCCGCTCTAGGTCGGTGTAGAGGTAAGCCGGGCCCAGGCTGGGATCCAGGCCAACCCGGATGCGCCCCCGCGCCTGAATTTCGGCCCAACGGGAATCGGGGGGCTGGGCTCGCTCGACTGCAGGGACGGCTGGGGCTGGCTTTGGGGCAGGCTGAGGGTAGGCCGGGATCCCCAAGAGAAGCGCCAGGCCAAACCCTGCCGCCCAACAACAACGCCGGAGTGTTTTCCCGGCCAAGCTATCTCTCTGACCTTGGGGAGGAGCCATAAGGGCCTGTGCGTAAAGCTTACCCAATTTTTGCCTGAACTTTACCTCATCTTTATCTTTGGCCGTTTCGCTCTCGAGGCCGCCGCATGGGGAAGGAGACCGGCAGGGGGCTGACCTGGGCCAGTTCTTCCTGAAGAGCAGCGTGTAACCAGCCGTTGCTGGCCAGCAGGCGGCCACTGTACACATCCACCGGGCTGCCATCGTAGGCAGTGACCTTGCCGCCGGCCTCTCGCACCAAGACAATCCCAGCGGCAATGTCCCAGGGGGAGAGACCTCGCTCCCAATAGCCGTCCAACTGGCCGGTGGCCACGTAGGCCAAGTCCAGGGCAGCCGATCCGCCCCGGCGCACTCCCTGGGTGAGGTGGGTGAAGTGGCAGAACTCAGCGTAGTTGTTGTCCGGGGTTTCGCGCCGGTCATAGGCAAAGCCGGTTACCAAGAGGCTGCGGGAGAGTTCGGTAGTAGAGGAGACGCGGATGGGCTGGCGGTTGCGGGTGGCTCCCATCCCCTGCACAGCGCGAAAGAGATCCCCGCGAAAGATGTCGCAGACCACTCCTAGCACCGGCTCCCGCCCCTCCAGCAGACCAATAGAGACGGCAGCAAAGGGATAGCCGTGGGCAAAGTTGGTGGTGCCATCAAGGGGATCGATCATCCAGGCATAGGTGCCCTGCGGGGATCCCTGCTGGCCGGATTCTTCCGTCAAGATCACGTCTTCGGGGAAGTGCCGCCTCAAGATTTTTATGATCAGCTCCTCGGAAGCGCGATCCGCTGTCGTCACCAGGTCGCCCGGGCGTTTCTCCTCAATGGCAAGGTTGCCCCCCACGTAACTGCGCAGCAAAGCCCCTGCCTCCAGAGCCGCCTCTGTGGCCACATCCAACCGACGCAACAGGGCCTCCGTCACACCCACACCTCAAGGCTACAAACCTGCTACCCAGAATAGCCCGCCCGCGGCCAAGGCTGTGGCTCCCAAGGGATCCCTGACAACAGGAGCAGGCCCAACCTGAGCTCCCATTTTTGGAGAAATGGAGTATCTCCAAAACCGCCTGTGGTGTATAGTAGAGTACATAAGGCTTGTGGGTTTTCCGACAGCCTGCCGAGGCCAATTGGAAAGGGTAGGAAGGGTAGGATTTTGAGGAACTCTAAGGTTTAAGGGCTTAGACTTGAAGAGCTAGGCTGCCGGGCATACGGTTGAGCGTCGAGGAGGAAACGCTGTTGCCACAGAGCTACGACGACTTTTTGACCTCCATCACAGAGGTGAGCGAGGGGAGTTCTCTTTCCAGCCAGGGCTTTGACCTGCCGTTGGATCTGTTCGACCAAGTCCCTGAGCAGCCGTTGTCTCACCCGGAGTTTACCCTGTCCGTCTGCCATCCTGTGCGGCCCTGCAGCTACATCCTGCGGGAAAGCATTTACACGGTTGGCCGGGATCCCTCGAATGCCATCCAGATCGTCAACCGCTTCGTCTCCCGCCGCCACGCCTATTTGGTGCGAGTGCCCACCAAGTCCAATCGCACAGGGTTTACGTATTGTCTAGTCGACGGCAACCGCAAGGGGCAGTCCAGCACCAACGGGGTGTTCGTCAACGGTACGCGGGTAGCTACCCACTACTTGAGGAGTGGCGATGTTATCTACTTTGGGCCGGAGATCCGCGCCTACTTCTTCGAGGTGGCCCGCATTCCCCATCTGCCCAACCCTTTTGAGGTCAACTCTGATCTCAGCAAAGGATCCCAGCAGGGATCCAACTCCGTTCTCGACAATCCAGGAGGTCGCCGTAGCCCGTTGACAGATCCAAAGCTGCATCGTTAGATTAGTTAAGCCAGTTAATTACCGTGAATTGGGGCATCGCCAAGCGGTAAGGCAGCGGGTTTTGGTCCCGCCATTCGGTGGTTCGAATCCATCTGCCCCAGTCTTAAGTTGCGCCAAGCCTGCCCGCGAAACGAGAGAGGGTCTCTCTGGCCTGACCTCCTTCCCAGGGCTGGGAAGGGGTGGGCCGGCGGAGGGTTGTGCTTTTTGTGTCGGCTGGGCAGCGGCTTTAGCTGCGGGAGAGGTATCCACCGACCCGGCGTGGCCGGCTTAGGGGAGAAGGTGGACAACCGGCAAGCGAGGGAAAGGGATCCAGATGAGCGGTGCCTGCCGATCCTTAATGGTGGTGGGGACTTCTTCCCACGTAGGCAAAACCCTTTTGGTAGCTGCCCTCTGTCGCCTCCTGAAAAAGGCGGGGAAGAAGGTTGCCCCTTTCAAGGCCCAGAACATGTCCCTCAACGCCTACGTCACCCCGGAGGGCAAAGAGATTGCCTATGCGCAGGCTCTGCAAGCTTGGGCCGCCGGGATCCCGCCCGCGGTGGAGATGAATCCGATTTTGCTCAAGCCCCAGGGCAACCTGACTTCCCAGATCGTCTTGAACGGCGTGGCAGTAGATACCTGTCGCGCCAGGGAGTACTACGAGCGCTGGTTTGCGCCAGCCTGGGAGGCGGTGAAAACAGCCCTGGCCCGTTTGCAACAGCAGTACGAGTGGATTATCTGCGAGGGGGCAGGCAGCCCGGCAGAGGTCAACCTCAAACACCGGGATCTGGCCAACATGCGGGTTGCCCTCCATCTGGGATCCCCCACTTGGCTGGTGGCCGACATCGACCGGGGCGGGGCGCTGGCCCACGTGGTGGGCACGCTGCAATTGCTGGAGCCGGCAGAGCGGGCCCTGATCCGCGGTATTGTCATCAACAAGTTTCGCGGCGCGCGGGAGCTGTTGCAGCCTGGCCTGGATTGGCTGGAGAGCTATACCGGGATCCCGGTGGTGGGGGTTCTGCCCTGGCTGGATTGGGTGCTGCCGCAAGAGGATTCAATGGGCCTTGAGGCCGGCCCGCAACTCTGGGAAGATCGCCGCCCCCGGCGCCAAGCTTTGGGGAAAGACTGTTTGGAGATCGCGGTGGTTCGCCTGCCCCAGGTGGCCAATTTCTCCGATTTCGACCCCTTGCTGGCGGAGCCTAGCGTCCATCTGCGCTGGGTTCACCCCGGCCAAAGCCTGGGATCCGCGGATGTGGTCATCCTACCCGGCAGCAAGACTACCCTCAAGGATCTGCTTGTGCTGCGTCAGAGCGGCTTGGCTGACCAACTGCGCCACTATTGCGGCCACATTGTTGGCATCTGCGGCGGGCTGCAGATGTTGGGGCAAACCATCGCCGATCCCGCCGGCCTAGAGGGAGTTGCCGGCACCTACCCCGGGCTGGGCTTCCTACCGCTGACTACCGTCTTGCAACCCACCAAGGTTACCCAGCAGGTGCAGACACAAATCTGCTGGCCCACCCCTGCCCCCGTCCAGGGGTATGAAATTCATCAGGGATCCACCCAGGCCGATTCCTCTAGCTGCCTGCCAATCTTCGAGCAAGAAGGCCTGGGTTGGCGGGATCCCACCGGCCGAGTCTGGGGCAGCTATCTACACGGCCTCTTCGACAACCACCGCTGGCGGCGCCACTGGCTCAACTGGCTGCGCCGACAAAAAGGCTGGGATCCCTTGCCGGAGTTGGACGGCCACTACGCCCAGCAACGGGAAGAACTGCTGGATCGTCTGGCAGAGGCCTGGCGGCCTCATCTGGATTTGCAGCACCTCCTGGAATAGGCCGGGGAATTGCCAAGGTCTGCAAGAATGTATTCTGGACGGAAACTGCCTTCTCCTCTGGCCTATGCGGCTTCTGGTTACAGGCGGCGCGGGCTATATCGGCAGCCACACCTGCAAAGCCCTGGCAGCCCACGGCCACCTGCCCATTGTCTACGACAACCTGGTTTACGGTCACCCCTGGGCTGTTCGCTGGGGGCCTTTGGCAATTGGCGACATTGCCGACCGGGAGCGGCTGGATCAGGTTATCCGCCAGTACCGCCCTGAAGGGGTGATTCACTTTGCCGCCTACGCCTACGTGGGCGAGTCGGTCAAGGATCCGGGCAAATACTACCGCAACAACGTGGCCGGATCCCTAACTCTACTAGAGGCCATGCGGGATCACGGGATCCCCTACCTGGTGTTCTCCAGCACCTGCGCCACCTACGGCGTGCCGGAGCAGATCCCCATCCCGGAAACCCACCCCCAGCGCCCCATCAACCCCTACGGACAGAGCAAACTCCTGGTGGAGCAGATGCTGCGGGACTTCCAGGCCGCCCACGGGATCCGGTTTATCAGCCTGCGCTACTTCAACGCCGCCGGCGCCGATCCCGACGGAGAAATCGGCGAAGCCCATGACCCCGAAACCCACCTCATCCCCTTGGTGCTGGAAGTCGCCGCTGGCCAACGCCCCCACATCACCGTTTTTGGCGATGACTACAACACCCCTGATGGTACCTGTATCCGCGACTACATCCATGTCGCCGACCTGGCGCAGGCTCATGTGTTGGCCTTAGAAGCGCTGGCGTCTGGCCGGCCTGTGCAGGCAGCCTACAACCTGGGCAATGGCCAGGGCTTCTCCGTCCAGGAGGTGATCGCCACGGCAGCAGCGGTAACCGGAAGACAGATCCCGGCGCAAATTGGGGCCCGCCGACCGGGGGATCCCCCCTGCCTGGTGGGCGATGCCGCGGCCATCCAGCGGGATCTCAACTGGCAGCCCCGCTATGCCGACTTGGCCGAGATCGTGCAGACAGCTTGGCGCTGGCACCAAAAGCGGCCCTATTTTGCCAAGGCCACACCTCTGCTCCGGGGGGCCTGACCCAACTGGGATGGCGATCCGAGGATCCAGCAGTACGATCAGGGGAGATCGCCCCCTGCCCATTTCCCGGCTTCCCATGGACAGCCAGATCGCCCCAAACACCCTTGTGGTTGTCATGACCACGGTAGGATCCGAGGCCGACGCCCATCGTTTGGCCCACACTCTAGTGGCCGAGCGCTACGTGGCCTGTGCCCAGGTGCTGCCACCGATAACCTCCTATTACCGCTGGCAGGGATCCCTGCAGAGGGAAGCCGAATTTTTGCTGTTGCTCAAATTGCCCTCTACTGCTTATCCCCGCCTGGAGCAGCGGCTGCGGGAGCTCCACCCCTACCAAGAGCCGGAGATCCTGGCTATCCCAGCTAGCCACGTCAGTACAACCTATTTGGCTTGGGCCCGAGAGCAGGTAGGGTAAGGAAAAGCAGTACCCCCCTTGAACCATGATCGCCCTCTATCCCGGCAGCTTTGACCCGATCACCCTTGGGCACCTCGATATCATCGAGCGGGCCAGCCGCCTATTTTCCAAGGTGATCGTCGCCGTCTTGAAAAACCCCAACAAAACCCCTCTGTTCAGCCCGGAGCAGCGGCAGTCGCAGATTAGCCTCTCCACCGCCCACCTGAAAAACGTTGAAGTCGATACTTTTTCCGGCCTGACGGTGGCTTACGCCCGCCAACGGGGGGCAAAAGTTATCGTGCGCGGCTTGCGCGTCTTGTCCGACTTTGACGTGGAACTGCAGATGGCCCACACCAACAAGCTGCTGGCCCCCGAGCTGGAAACCCTCTTCCTCGCCACCGCCAGCGAACACAGCTTCGTCAGCAGCAGCCTGGTCAAGGAGGTGGCCAAGCTAGGCGGTCCCATCGATCACCTGGTGCCCCCACCGGTGGTTCAAGATCTGCGGGAGCGTTTTCCCTTAACTGGATGAAGGGATCCCTGCCTGCGAAAACAGGGCCTTCAGCTCTTGCAACGTCTTTCTCACCTTGGCCTGGGCCACCTCCACCTCCGGCTGGTCGTAGGCTTTGGCGGCAAAGTCCAGTTGCTCCAAGCCGCGGCCCATTTCTTTGGCCAGGCGCAGCATCTCTCGCTTTTGCTTGTCTGGCAGGGTGGATGCTAGGCCGTTCAAGGTCTTACGGGTCATGCCCATCGGCCCATGAATGTAGGAGCGGATCTCCAGCCAGTCCTCGGCGTCTACCAGGCTCTGCAGCCGCTCCACCTGTTGCTCCAGTTGTTGCAGCTCTCGGGGCAAGGCGGCAGCCGCCTGGACAGGAAGGGATCCCAGCCACAGCCCCAACGTCAGAATGGCAACCAGCAACACGCTTTGCCAACGACGCATCATTCTCTACCTCCCGCCTGCCTCCAACAGGCTCGATGTCTCAGTCATCACTTTCTCGGCAACCAATAGTGTACCTGTTGACTGCACCTTGGGCTCTTCGCCCTCCTGGGAGAGGACAGGAAATCGGTTAATCTAGTCTTGTAAAAGAATGTAAATGGTGCTCTGATGCAACGCATCATCCTCATGACCGGCAAGGGTGGGGTTGGCAAGACCTCCGTGGCAGCGGCAACCGGCTGGCGTTGTGCTGAGCTAGGCCTAAAGACCCTGGTTCTGAGCACTGATCCAGCCCACTCCTTAGCCGACAGTTTCGACCAGCCCTTGGGCCACGAGCCGGTGGAGGTCAAGCCCAACCTCTGGGGAGCAGAGCTGGACGCCCTGCAGGAGCTGGAGCTGAACTGGGGATCCGTCAAGACCTACATCACGCAGGTGCTGCAGGCCCGCGGGCTGGACGGCGTGCAGGCGCAGGAGCTGGCAGTGCTGCCGGGGATGGACGAGATCTTTGCCCTGGTGCGGGTTAACCGCCACTACGACGAGGGTAAGTTTGATGTGCTAATCATTGACTCCGCTCCCACCGGCACGGCCTTGCGCCTTTTGAGCCTGCCCGATGTTTCCGGGTGGTACATGCGCAAGTTTTACAAACCTCTGCAGGGGTTGGCGCGGGTCCTGCGTCCCATCGCCGAGCCCATTGTTAAAGGGCTAACAGGGATCCCCCTGCCGGATGACCAGGTGCTGGATGCCCCCTACGAGTTCTACCAAAAGATCGAGCGGCTGGAGCGCATCCTCACCGACAACGGCATCACTTCCGTGCGCCTGGTCACCAACCCAGAGAAGATGGTGATCAAGGAGTCGCTGCGGGCGCATGCCTACCTCAGCCTCTACGGCGTCGCCACCGACCTAGTGATCGCCAACCGTATTTTGCCGGAAGGGGTGGTGGATCCCTACTTTGCTGCCTGGAAAGCCGCTCAACAGAGATATCGCCGGGAGATCCACGAGAACTTTGCCCCTCTGCCTGTGGTGGAGATCCCGCTTTACCCAGAGGAGCTGGTGGGGTGGGAGGCCCTGGCCCGCCTGAAAAAAGACCTCTGGGGGGATCGCAACCCGGCGGAGGTGTTCTATGCCGAGCAGACGATACAGGTGGTTACCGACAACGGCCAGTACCGCCTGGATCTCTACCTGCCCGGGGTCCCGAAGGAGCAGGTGGAGTTGAGCAAAACCGGCGACGAGCTCAACATCCGCATTGGCAACCACCGCCGCAACCTGGTGTTGCCCCAGACCCTGGCCGCCATGAAGCCGGCGCGGGCCAAAATGGAAGAGGACTACCTGCGCATTCATTTTGCTGCTTGAGCTGGGATCCTTTTCCCTGGAGGCTGCGATGCACCACTCCCCAAACCCAGCGCTAACCCTAGCTCCCATCCATGTGGTGGGCGGAGGGCTGGCAGGGACGGAGGCCGCCTGGCAAATTGCCCAGTTGGGGGTGCCCGTCATCCTCTCGGAGATGCGCCCTGTGCGGCAAAGCCCAGCCCACCACACCGATCAACTGGGAGAGCTGGTGTGCAGCAATTCCTTTGGGGCCCTAGCCAGCGATCGGGCGGCAGGGCTGCTCAAGGAGGAGCTGCGCCAACTGGGATCCCTGGTTATCGCCACCGCTGATCGCCACGCCGTGCCAGCCGGGGGAGCCCTGGCCGTGGATCGGGCTCGCTTTAGCCAGGCCCTGACAGAGGCCATTGCCAACCACCCCCTCATCACCCTGCGTCGGGAAGAGGTAACCGAGATCCCGGAAGGGATAGCCGTCCTCTGCACCGGCCCGCTGACCAGTGAGCCCCTAGCCAAGGCGCTGCAAGCCTTCACGGGCCTGGAATACCTGAGTTTTTTTGATGCTTCCAGCCCCATTGTTACCGGGGATTCCCTTAACCGGGCAGTGGTGTTTCAGGCCTCCCGCTACGACAAAGGGGAAGCGGCCTACCTCAACTGCCCCATGACGGAGGCGGAGTACGAGCGCTTCTGGCAGGCGCTGGTGGAGGCAGAACAGGTACCCCTCAAGGATTTTGAAAAAGAGGAGCGCAAGTTTTTCGAAGGCTGCCTGCCCATTGAAGAAATGGCCCGCCGCGGCAAAGATACTCTCCGCTTTGGTCCCTTGAAGCCGGTGGGGCTGGTGGATCCGCGCACGGGAACCCGGCCCTATGCGGTGGTGCAGCTCCGCCAGGAGGACAAAGCAGGCAAGCTGTGGAACTTGGTGGGCTTTCAAACCAATTTGAAGTGGGGAGAACAGCAGCGGGTCTTTCGCCTCATTCCCGGCTTGGAAGCGGCGGAGTTTGTCCGCTTTGGCGTCATGCACCGCAATACCTTTTTGAACTCGCCGCGGCTTTTGCTGCCTACGTTGCAATTTCGCCGCCGGCCAACCCTGTTTGCTGCCGGCCAGTTGGTGGGCACCGAGGGCTACGCCTGCGCTGTGGCGGGAGGGTGGCTGGCCGGGCAGAACGCCGCCCGCCTGGCCCTGGGGCTGCCTTTGATCACGCTGCCCCCAGAGACAATGATGGGATCCCTATTTCAGTTCATCAGCAGCGCCAATCCCAAGTACTTCCAGCCCATGCCAGCCAATTTTGGCCTCCTGCCGGAGCTGGAGGGGCAGAAGGTTCGCAGTAAACAAGAGCGCTACGGTCGTTACCGGGATCGCGCCTTGGCTGCGCTGGCGGCAACGGGGCTAGTGCGCCAAGCGCAAACGGCCTGAGTTCCCTACCCTCCCCAAGCCAATGGCCAGCTAGCCTGGAATCAAAAGGAGGGATCCCGTGCCTATCCTGGTTCTCAACGCCGGCTCCAGCAGCCTCAAAGTCTCTCTCTTTGCAACTGTTGAAGGCAAGGTGGAGACCACCCCCCTCTGGCAGGCGCAGGTGGACTTTGCCTACCAACCTGGCAAGGCGCTCATCCAAACGCGGCGGCAGGATGGCCCCTGGGAGCCTTTTCGCCCCCCTTCCCCCCCAGCCGGCATTGGCGATTTGGCTCCTCTCTTCCAAAGCCTCTGGCAAGGCGAGGGATCCCTGCTGGCACGGGCAACGGAGATCAACGCCATCGGCCACCGGGTGGTGCATGGGGGATCCCTCTACCACCAGCCCACCGTGATCACGCCCGAGGTGGAAGAGGCGATTGAGCAATTGAGTCCCTTGGCCCCAGCCCACAACCCTGCTGCTCTTGAGGGCATTCGCCTCCTGCGCCGGCTGTTGCCCGGGATCCCGCAGGTGGCCGTTTTCGACACCGCCTTCCACCAGCAGATGCCCCCGGCAGCCGCCCTCTATCCCCTTCCCTACGCCTGGGCCGAGCAGGGGATCCGCCGCTATGGTTTTCACGGCATCAACCACGAGCACTGCGCCCGCCGTGCCGCTGAGATCTTGAACCGGCCTCTAGAGGAGTTGCGGCTCATCACCTGCCACTTGGGCAATGGCTGTTCTCTGGCAGCCATTCGCGGGGGCCGCAGTGTCGACACTACCATGGGCTATACCCCCCTAGAGGGCTTGATGATGGGATCCCGCTCAGGCTCGGTGGATCCGGGGATTTTGATCCATCAGTTGCGCCGGGGCATGGACGTGGAGGAGCTTGACCGCATCTTGAACCGGGAATCCGGCTTGAAGGGCGTGTCCGGCCTCAGCAGCGACATGCGAGTTATCCTGGAAGCCATGCAGGCAGGCCATGCCCGCGCCGAGCTGGCCTTTAACCTCTTTGTCCACCGCCTGCGCAGCCAGATTGGGGCCATGCTCATGAGCTTGGATCGGCTGGATGCGTTGGTCTTCTCGGGCGGCATCGGGGAAAACGCCGCGCCAGTACGGGCAGCAGCCTGTGCCAACCTGGGCTTTTTGGGGATTCAAATCGACCCAGTTCTCAATGCTGGATCCCCGCGCAACTGCGACATCAGCACCTCTGATGCGCCAGTGCGAGTGCTGGTTATCTCCGCGCAGGAAGACTGGGCCATTGCCACCGCCTGCCAAAAACTGTTGCAAGGGGAATAGGCATTCTAGGCAGGTTTTCTCCTTGTCAACAACTGGCTCCGTAAGACCCTCCCCCGACTATGGGGCCAAGGCCGTGGGTAGGAGATCTGCTCCCCAAGAGAGGGGCTGAGGGATGCCGTGACCTCCTCTTGCACTCCTGATAATGCATGGAGGGCCGGCTTCAATCGCTTACGCCACGCTCTGCGAACGCTTCAAATCGTGTAGTCCCTTCCTCCTACCCCCGGCCCTGACTCTTACAGGGCGGGGCTTATCCACCCCCGCACCCCCAGCGGTTAAACTCGAAACCAGGCCCATTTCAAAGTCACGGGCAACTATGCAGTCTGCACAGCGCTTGCGCAGAGGGATCCCTCTGCTGTTGCTCCTAGGCGTCGGTTTGGCAGGATGTGGGGAGATGACCGGCAGCACCCCCCTGCCGACGCCGATACCGCCTCCCTCCCTCACCATCACCGATCTCTCGCCACGCACCGTCTCCGTAGGGCAAACCCCCACCTTTGTGGTCTCCTTCCGCGTCGAGGCCCCTGCCGGGATCCGCGGATCCAACGCTTTCTTGGCTGCCGTCACCACCCCGCTGGGTAACTTTGTCACCCTGGGGGCTTTCGACGCTTCCCAATTGCCCGGCTGCTTTGTCGGAGCCACCGCCTGTACGGTAACAGGGCTTACCCTGACCCAGAACCGCTTTACCGTTACCCAGACGGGATCCCATCAACTCACCATCAGCGTTTTCGATCGCCAGGAGCGGCTGGGCAGCGGCAGCTTTACCTTTAACGGCCTGCTCTGAAGCTCAAAAGCAGAATAGGGCCTTCAGCAGTTGCCAAGCAAAACGCCGCAGAGAATCTGCCAACGCAAGGGGTCTCCTCGCCATCGCAGACGTTGACGAGGCTTTGCTACTCTGAGGACAAAGCCATTTCCAGTAGCCATAGAACGGCTTGCTGGCCAATACCTGGACTTTCTTGGGGGAAAAGGCTGAGGGCCGCAAAGCATGGAAAAGCCTCTCCAGTCCTGGCCAAGCTCCACCAACTGAGAGCCCACCCAACCTCGAGAGGACTTGCCGATCCGGCAGAAACCTTTACAGGTCAGGGCCTTGCCGGTCAATGCTGAGCGGCAGTTTGACTTGCTACCTTAATGAAGGCTGCTGGCCGGACAGGCGCTAGATTGGCTCACCACCCATGGATACTCGCCTAATCAACATCGGCTTTGGCAATATCGTCGCCGCCGGGCGTGTTATCGCCATTGTCAGTCCTGAGTCAGCTCCCATCAAACGCATCATTAGCGACGCCCGCGAAAGAGGCCAGTTGGTGGACGCGACCTACGGTCGCCGCACCCGCGCCGTAATCATCACCGATTCCGGGCACGTCATCCTCTCGGCCATTCAGCCCGAAACCGTTGCCAACCGCTTCCTCACCGCCAAGGTTGGGCTGACGGAGGAACCTGAGTAAAAGCCTCACAAGCAGCCTGCGAGGCCGAGAGTGAGATATCCTAAAACAAACCAAACAAGCCAACTGTCCAGCCGTCCTTTGTCGCTCTCCGCCTATGGCAGTTTCTCCCACTACGCTCTCCTCGCTAACTCCCCCTGAGTGCCTGCAGCAACAGGAAGCCCCTCGGCCTCCTGCCACTCGCGGTCGCCTGGTGGTTTTGACAGGGCCAAGTGGGGTGGGCAAAGGCACCCTGGTCAGCCAACTGCGCCAGCGCCACCCCGAGCTGTACTTTTCCGTCTCAGTAACCACCCGCCCCCCCCGCCCTGGGGAACAGGAAGGCGTCAACTACTACTTCCGCACTCGCGAGGAGTTCCTCAACCTGATTGAAGCCGATGAGTTGTTGGAATGGGCCCAGTACGCAGGTAACTTTTACGGCACTCCCCGCGAGATCGTGTTCAAAAAACTCAGCCAGGGTCAGGATGTGCTGCTGGAAATTGAACTGGCCGGGGCCCGTCAGGTAAGACAACAGTGCCCCGATGCCATTCGCATCTTCCTGTCTCCTCCTTCGCTAGAAGAGCTCGAACGCCGCATTCGCGAACGCGGACAAGACTCTGAAGCCAGCATCCAACGCCGTCTGCAACAGGCTCGCAAAGAATTGGATGCCAAAGACGAATTCGACTACGTGATCGTCAACGACAATCTAGAGCAAGCTCTGCAGGAGTTGGAAGCCTTGCTTTATCCTCCCTCTCCAAGGAAGGGGCAATCCTAGGGGCTCTGCGACTCCACGCGCTTTTTTCCCGAGAGCTCGCGTCTTTTTTTAGCTAAAAATTGGAGGCATGAGGCTTGGCATCCACGCCAAGTGCTCGCATAGCACTGAATTGGCTCTAGAAACGCCACGGGTGCAAGTAGCCACACGGTAACTGTTGCCGAGAGCATCGGCAGCCGGCTTCTCAGGTGCGGAAACTCCTGTTCAGGCTTCACCAAGACAGGGTAGGGGGGGTGAATCTGAAGAGGAAGTATCTGCTGAGCCAGTTTGAGATTCCTTCGCGTCAGCGGGCCGTAGGCTCTGGAGCGGGGGTTATGGCGTC
>NZ_JANSJA010000038.1:0-18316 GCF_047462335.1 Synechococcus sp. H60.1 | reverse complement strand
AGGAACTGGCCGCCGCCGAGAATGAGGTGATCCAAAACCGGGATCTGCAGCAGTTGCCCCGCCTGCAAGAGTTGCCGCGTCAGGGCAAGATCCTCCGGGCTGGGATCCAAACTGCCGGAGGGGTGGTTGTGGGCCACCAGGATGCGGCTGGCTCCTTGCTTGATGGCGCTGCGGAAGGTTTCCCGCGGGTGGGTGAGGGTTTCCGTGGCGGTTCCCCGGGTTACAATCTGCTGGCCAATGAGGCGGTGTTTGATGTCCAAGTGCAGGACGGCAAAGTGCTCTTGGGTCTCCCACATCAGGTCGCCGCTTAGGGCCATGGCCGCCTGTTCTGGCGATTCAATCACCGTCCGCTCGGGTGGTCGGGCCAAAAAGATCCGCCGCCCCAGCTCGATGGCGGCCAACACTGTTGCTGCTTTGGCTGGGCCAATGCCCTCAATTTGCAGCAGCTCTCCGGCTTCCAGCTGGCGCAGTTGGGCTAAGGGATCCCCCTGGGCTTCCAATTTTTTCAAGAGCAACTGGGCCAGGCCAACGGCTGAGAGCTTGCCCGGCCCCTGGCCGGTGTTGAGCAAAATGGCCAGCAGCTCCGCATGGGAGAGGTTTCTTGCCCCTTGGTTAAGCAGCCGCTCGCGCGGGCGATCCTGAAGGGGAAGGTCGCTGATACGCAACACGTACTGGCTCATCTTGCGGCTAAGGCAGAGAAGAGGTTTTTTTCAACAGCCAAAAGGGGCTGCGGCGCTCTACGACCTGCCAAGTTGCTGCTAGCTCAGCTACAAAGGGATCCCAGGTCACCAGATAGTCGGGCACCTGCCAGGCGGCCAGCTCCTCCAGGTTGGCGGCATAGGGCACCCGCAGCGGGCCATAAAAATAGGGTACAAATGACCGCAGCCCATAAAGGCCAACCCTTCCCGAAAGAGCCGGTTCTGGGCCGGCAAACTGCCGGAAGAAGTGGACGGATCCCCCCTGGGTATGCTGCAACACCCTTGGGAAAACCCAGCTCCAGGCCAACTGGGCGCTTAGTCCCGTGGCCAAGAGCAAGATGGCCCATCCCCGAGCATTGTGCCGAGCTCTAATCCAGGCCAGTCCCCCCAACGCCAGGAGCACAGCAGGGCCATAGGTGAAGAAGGGCCACTCCACCTCGGCCTGGAGATACCCCAGGGCCAAGCTGCCCGCTAGGCTCTCGAAAAGGTCGGCAAGCGGGATCCCCAAAGCCGCCAATCCCTTCTCGACCCTCGGCAGCAGCAGGACGGGATCCTGGGATCCCAGCCAGGGCAATAGCAGCCACAGGGCTAGCCAAAACAAACCGCTCAGCAGGATCCAGCCGCCTTCCCAAACGCTGAGTTGAGCCTCTCTTGATCCCAGGCGTTGCAGGCGCAGGGCAGCAAAGTAGGCGCCGATGGGATAAAGCAGCGAGGTGTAGTGGATCAACTTGGTTTGCACCAAGAGCGAAAACAGAGCCAGCACCACCCCGAAGGCCACCAACAGCAGGCGTTCTGCCCGCTGAGTTAAATCCGCCGCTGCCGAGTCACTGCTCCTGCGGAGGCTGGCCAAGATCTCGGCCAAGGCCGGAGCCGCCCAGGGAAAACACCCTAGAGCAAAGGCCAAGAGATGCAGGTAAACTGGGCCGGGGTGGCCGCTGGGGGTACTCACCAAACCCCACTGGTAGTGCCAAAACGCCGCCAGCCACCGCAGCCCCCGCGCCGCTGCTTCCAGCGCCAGCCAGGCCAGAGGAATAGCCCCCGCCAAGCCGAGGAAGGCCACCATCTCCCCCCACCGCCTTGGCGGATCCCGCTGCCAGAGCTTGTAGAGGGCCCAGATGCCCAGCGGCAACACCAGCCCCACCGGCCCTTTGGCCAACACCGCTAGGCCCAAGGCCAGCGCGCCCAGGGCGTTCCACCCCTGCCCGGAGCGGCCGGAGCGACGGGCCTCGTCGGCAGCCCAAAGGGATCCCAGCCCCACGCCCATGCCCAAATTCAACAGCGGGTCGATGAGGCCGGTTTTGTAGAAAAACAAAGGCAGGTAGCCCGTCAGGAGCAGGATCCCCCAGAGGCAGCCAAACCCCACCCCGCGCAGCCGCGCTCCCCACGCCCCCAAGAGGGCCACCGTGATGCCGCCGGCAAACGCATTGGGTAGCCGCGCCGCCCCTTCGTTGACCCCCAGGGCCGCCATCGCCAGGGCCTGCAGCCAGAAAAACAGGGGCGGCTTCTCGTAGAAGGGCTCGCCGTTGATCTGCAAAGCCAGGGGATCGCCGCTGGCCAGCATCTGCCGCGCCAAGCTGGCGTAAATGAGCTCGTCCCAGTCAAACAGGTAAGGGATCCCCTGGCCCGCCCCCAGCCACAGGAGAGCCAAAAGCCCCATCCCCAGGGATCCCTGGAGGCCGCCAAGAAGCCTAGCCATGGAAGGCTTCCAGAGGCACCACCCGGCCCACACTGGCGGGCGAGCGCAAAAGGCGCAGTAGGTGAGCGGCTAAGGTGGATCCCTCGATCTCGGCGGGAATCTCCACCCCACACCAACGGCTGGAGCTCTCCTGCAGGGTTGCCACCCAGTCGGGAGTTAGGGATCCCCGCGCCACCCCAATCAGTTGCGGCAGCGGCTTCTGGCGATAGAGCCCGATCCAACGCACGCCCAGCCGAAACGGCCCAGGCCGAAAACGGGGGTTGGGACTGCCGTCCGCTTCAAACTTGCTCAGCATCAGTTGCAGCGAATGGATCTGGCGGGTATTCAAGGGGGGAGCGGCAACCCGGCGGGCGCGAAAGGTGGGCACCATCTCGGCAAAAGG
Source organism: Synechococcus sp. H60.1 (assembly GCF_047462335.1). Classification (NCBI taxonomy): domain Bacteria; kingdom Bacillati; phylum Cyanobacteriota; class Cyanophyceae; order Synechococcales; family Synechococcaceae; genus Synechococcus; species Synechococcus sp. H60.1. The sequence continues at coordinate 15,540 of NZ_JANSJA010000038.1, read as the reverse complement.
AACCTGGACAGTCTGCTCCTCCCCTGGGGTGGTGTCGAAAGCATAGCTGTAGGCCGGGCTGTCCCAGCCCCCTTGATCCCGCAGCAGAACCTTGTAGCGCTGTCCATCGCCCCGTAGCCGCAGCTCCAGGCCGGCAAACCCTGAGGCATCCAGAGGCGGCTGCCAATTGCGCGTGCGCGTGGAAACAAAGCCGCCGAAGTTGGCCGTGGAAACCTGGCCCGTAAACAGCAGCTCACCCTCCCCCCAGAGCAGTTGGCTTTGACTCACCCCGCCCATCACCACATCGTCGAGGATGCCCCAGAACTGGTTCAGCTGGGGATCGGGCTGGCGGAAGTCAAAGAGCAACTGTTCTGTTTGGCCGCTGCGGCGCAGGCGCTCTAGGTAGGCCTTAGCTTTCTCCCGGTTCTCCAGACCGAGGATGACCCTGGCTGTCACCTCATCCCCTCTCTCCTGGACTTCTGCCCCTTGCCGGTGCAGCGCCTCCGCCAGCCCCACTGGTAGGCCATCGCCCAAGAGGATCACGGGAAGGGGAGCTGAAGTCGCCAGGGAAGGAGGCATGAAGTCAACGGCTGCTGTCTGAAACCCATTCTGAACCCAGCGCCAGAGGTCAGCAAAGGGCAGCGCTTCGTAGTAGGTCAGCGTGTTCCAAAACCGCCCCAGATCCCAAGGCATGGCCTTCCCATCTAGAGAACGCACGCAGGCGAGATGCTTACAGGATAGCCCCAGTCAGGGGATCCCTAGCAATTGAACCGCCTTTGAAGACTCCTCAACCCTATCTGCCCCAACCTCTGCCGGCCCTAGGTTTTCTCGGCAGCGGATCAAGCCAACCGCTGCTGTCCTCTCCAGAAGGCAAGGGATCCCTTCTCCGAGTTTGCTTTTGTGGATCGCATTGCCGCTCTCGGCAGGGTGGGGGCACTAACCCAACCGTTGAGGGGGCGCTGGATCCGCAATCAAACTTAACACTAAAAGTCGAAGAGAATAGCTTGCAAAAGCGATCCCGGATCCCATCGGCAAATGATCTCGCAATGGTCTATTCTTGATCCTGTTGTCGGGTTTGTCGCTGGAGCGGAGCTGACCCCCCCTTCTAAGATCGAACTACGGAGAACCATGTTTAGCAAATCTTTTTCTCTTCAGAAAGCGTTCGCGATGGCGCGCCGTCGGTTATTGGTCCTGATCTTGGCTTTGGGGATGGCCGGATATGCCTGGGGGCCGGCCTTGGCGGCCAGGCAGATTCCTCCTGTAGCCTTGTCGCCAACCGAGTCCATCACTTTCACGGAAGCGCAACTGGCCAGAGGAAAGCAGTTATTCAACAAAGCCTGTGCCCAGTGTCATGTGGGTGGCCAGACCTATCCCAACCCGGACGTGAGCCTGAAGCTCTCGGATCTGGAGGGGGCAACACCTCCCCGCGATAATGTGTTGGCGATCGTAGACTACATCAAGAACCCGGTCACCTATGACGGGGTAGAGTCCCTGGTGGAATATCATCCCAACACCCAGCTTCTGAGTGAGTATCCTCGCCTGCGCAACCTCACCGATGAGGATCTGAAGTTAATTGCCGGCTACATCCTAGTGCAGGCTAAGACCGTACCCGGCTGGGGCGGCACCAAGAGCGAATCCCACAGCGACCTTTCCGCCTATCTCTAATGCCTGGGCAAACTCAAGGGGCAAACCGGTGGGGGATCCCGGGCCGTGGCTGGAGGTGGGCCGGGATCCTGCTTTTGGTATGGCTAGGGATAGCTAGCCCAGCGGCAGGCCGCGTTGATCCCTATGTGAGCCAGTACCTGCGAACCCCTGAGCCAATAGAGTTGCCCTGGGATGCCGAAGGGCACATGCTCACCTTTACTCCAGAGCAACTTACCGACGGGAAAAATCGCTTTCAGGCTGCCTGTCTGAACTGCCACGTGGGCGGCTCTACCCTACCGGCTCCTAACATTTCCCTTTCGCTCAAGGCCTTGCGCGGCGCCACCCCGCCCCGCGACACCATTCAAGCTCTCATGGAGTACCAGCGGGATCCCCGCAGCTACGATGGCACCGAAGTTAGCTATGGCTGCCGCCCTGTGCCTCCCTCCTGGATGGATGATGAAGCGCTGCGCAACCTGGCTGCCTTTATCCTCAGGGCGGCTCAAGTGGCTCCGGGCTGGGGATCCAACGTCATCGGAGGTGGCTGAGGAATCGGGGTTCCCTCCGCCCGTTGCAGGGGTGGTGATAGCCTAGTGAAAAGGGAAGGTGGCGGCCATGCTCCAGAATATCCGCTCCATACTCCTGGGCCTGTGGATACTGGCCCTGCTCGTTTTCCTTGTCCAAAACTGGGGATCCACAGCAGCGGTCGTCGTGGCTGGTCAAGCCGGCGCTGCGATTCCTTTGTCGCTGACGCTGTTCACTGCCTATGGGGTAGGAGTCGGCTTGGGGTTTCTGTATGTGGGCGCTTGGCGGCTGCATGATCAGGCGTTGCAGCGACAGGCAATCCGCAAGTTAAACCAGCTCATCGACCGAGTGCGCTTCTTGGAAGCGCAGATGATTCCCCCCGACCACTATTTGCCTCAAGATCTGCCGGAGTACGAGCCGGATCCCCAGGCAGGTCGCTATTCCTATTCCAATATCCCGCCGGAACGCATTCGCCAACCCGCTGAACCTGAGGAGGAAGACGACACGGCCACTACCCCCAACTGGCGGATAGTCCGACGTCCCTACCCCGGCCAAGAGGAGGAAGAGGAATGGGACTCCTAAGCTGGTGGAGATCTTCTGCCAATCCCTTGCCTGAGCCCGCTCCCCGACCTGAGCCCCAAGGGCAAAATCACTACCTGTTGATCATTTTGGACAGTTGCCGCTTCGACAGCCTGCTGGCTGCCAACCCCAAGCATCTGCTCAAGTTGGGATCCCTGGAAAAGCGTTGGAGCTACGCCTCCTGGACGGCTCCCGCCCATTACAACCTGCTGATGGGCCTGTTGCCTCACACCAGCCCTACCCACGTTTTCGCCTCTGAGCACTACAAGCAGGAGTATTTGCGTTACAACGAGCGCCTCGGCACCCGGCAGCCGATTGAGTTCAAGCATCTGCTGCCTCACCTCTACTTGCCAACGCTCCTGAAGCATCAACTGGGCTACACCACCCATGCCATGGTCTCCCTGCCGGTGCTCAACCCCAGCACTCTGCTCAATCGCGACTTCGATTCCTACCGTCTCATGCCGCGGCACAACGATATGGCGGCCATGGTGGAGCAGTTGCGCTTCGAGCCGGATCGCCCCAGCTTTTACCTATTAAATGTGGGCGAAACTCACTATCCCTACGCCCTGCCCGACGAGGACCCCAGCTCGTGGCCCCGCATCTCTGGGGTCAATGGTGTGTTAAAGCGCCTGGATGAAGGGGAAGAGACCGGGATCCCCTTTTTCAATTCCGCCCAGTTGGAGGAGCTGCGCCAGCGGCAGATCGAGGCGGTGCGCTACCTAGATGGGGTCTTTGAGCAACTGTTCGATCTGGTTCCCAAAAACACCTACATCACGGTTACTGCCGACCACGGCGAGTTGTTTGGGGAAGGGGGCTACTTTGGCCATGGCCCCATCCAGCACGAAAAGGTGCTAGAAGTGCCTTTCATTGAGGGAAAAATTCGCTAGGACAAGGCCCAGCCCCTCACCCGCGGCCCTCTTCCTCTGGGAGAGGGGAGATGGGGATCGGGGCTAGGTTGCTGCCTGGAAGAGTCGTCTGCGAAAAAGGGGCTAGACCTGCTGGGTCTCTGGCTTGGGCAAGGTGGGATCCCGGTGGGTTTCGATGGGGCTTTTGCTGAGGGAGGTCACCTTCGCAGCAGGGGATAAGCCATCTTCGGCGGCCAAGTCGGCGGAACGGGCAATCTCGTAGAGACTTTTCACCACACTGGTTAGGGGAATGGCAACGATCACGCCCAAGATGCCCCCCAGTTGCGCCCCCACCAATAGGGCAATCAAGATCCACACCGGGTTGAGGCCAATCAGTTCCCCCATTAGCCGGGGAGCGATGACTCGATCCTTGATCTGCTGCACAATTAGGGAGACCAGCACCACCTTGAGGCTGAGCCAGATATCTTGGAAGGCCAGCAGCACTGCTGCCGCGCCGATGCCGATAAAGCCCCCCACTAGCGGGATCACCTCCAGCAGGCCAATCAAGAGGCCAAACAAAAGCCCAAAGGGTACTCGCAGCAGCCCAAACACTGGCACCAGCATCAGGGCCATAATGAACCCCAACACCAACTGGCTGATGAGAAAGTTCTGGAAACTCAGAGCCAGGGCTTCGCCGATGCGCGGCCCCCAGGGCTTGGGGAAGAGGCTGAGCAACCCCTGCCAAAACTGGCCGCCGTAGAGCAGCATGTAGAGGGCCAGCACCAACACCAACACCAAGTCAACCACCTGGTTAAAGGTGCCCAGGAGGATGTCTAGGGATTGGCTGGCAATTTTTTCGGCACTGGCCTGCAGGCGGTTGAGGAGGGTGTTCACCAGCTCCGTCTGGCCGAGGTTGATGTTGCGCTCTGCCGCCCACAGGCTGATTTGATCCAGCCAGCTTTGTAAGGTATCCACCCACTCCGGGATCCGCGCCCCCAACTGCACCACCTGCTTGGCCAGGATGGGCACGATGGCGATCCCTACCAAGGCCAGCAGCACCACCGACAGGGCAAAAACCAGGGTGACCGCCAAACCCCGACTGACCCGATAGCGCTGCAGCACCTGTACCGGATAGTTGAGCAAAAAGGCCAGCACCGCTGCCGTCAGGAGGGTGGTGAGCAGATGGCCAAACAGCCGGCCCACCTGCAGGGCCAGCCAGCCGCTAATGACGATCAAAATCCAGGTGAGCAGCAGCCGCTGCAAAGGTGAGAAGCGATTCATGCCAGGGGGATCCCCAAGAGCCTAAAAACCCAGGATGCTATATCCACTATCCACATAGATCACCTGGCCGGTAATGCCGCTGGCCAGGTCGCTGGCCAAAAAAGCAGCCACATTGCCCACCTCGAGCTGGGTGATATTGCGCCGCAGCGGAGCCTTCTCCTCCACCGCGTGCAGCATGGCATGAAAATCCGAAATCGCCGAAGAAGCCAGGGTGCGAATGGGCCCGGCAGAGATAGCATTCACCCGGATCCCGGCAGGGCCCAGCTCGGCCGCCAGGTAGCGAACACAGGTTTCCAGGCCCGCTTTGGTGACAGCGGCCATGTTGTAGTTGGGCACCACCCGCACGCCCCCCAGATAGGTGAGGGTGAGGATGCTGCTGCCGGCTCTCAAGAGGGGCTTGGCGGCCCGGCAGAGGGCAATCAGGGAGTAGGTGCTCACATCCATGGCCAGGGCAAACCCCTCCCGCGAGATATCGCTAAAGTTGCCGCTCAGCTCTTCTTTTTTAACGAAAGCTAGGCAGTGAACCAAGATATCGACCTGACCCCATTTTTGGGCCACCCCTTGAAACAGATCGTTGATCTGCTGGTCGCTTTGCACGTCGCAGGGAAGGAGAAAATCCGGCTGCAGGGGCTCCGTCAATTGCTGGACTTTGGTTTTGAAGCGATCCCGCTCGTCTGGCAAGTAGGTAACCCCCAACGTAGCTCCCGCTTTGTGCAGTTGCTGGGCAATGCCCCAGGCGATGGAGCGCTCGTTGGCAATGCCAGTTACCAAGGCTTTCTTTCCGGTCAGATCTAGCATAAGGAGACCCAAGAGTAGGGGTACATGCCTATCCATCCTCCCACACAGGTGGAGGGATCCCTTAGCTGGGCTGATAGGTGGAAGCCACGTGCAATTCTTTGAGCTGCTTGGGCTCGACGCCGGCAGGGGCGCCGGTGAGCAAACACCTAGCCTGCTGGGTTTTGGGAAAGGCGATGACATCGCGGATGGAATCTTCCCCCGCCAGCAGCATCACCAGCCGGTCTAGGCCGTAGGCGATGCCCCCGTGGGGCGGCGTGCCGTACTCAAAGGCTTCTAGCAAAAAGCCAAACTTGTCCCGCGCCTGCTCAGGGGTGAGGCCGATGGCCTGGAAAACCTGCTCCTGGATCTCCCGCTGGTAGATGCGCAGGGATCCCCCGCCCACTTCCACGCCGTTCCAGACCAGGTCGTAGGCCTGGGCCCGCGCCGTTTTTAGGTCGGCCAAGTCCTCCGGATGAGGGGCGGTAAAGGGGTGGTGCAGGGCTTCCAGGCGGTTTTCCTCGGCGTTGAATTCAAACATGGGGAAATCGGTGATCCAGAGAAGATTCAAGGCGTTCTCCGGGATCAAGCCTAGCTCCTGGCCCAGGTGCAGCCGCAGGCGGCCCAGCGACTCGTTGACCACGGCAGCCGGCCCCGCCCCAAACAGCAGCAGATCCCCTGGCTTGGCGTTGGTCATCTGCAGCAACTGCTTCTCCTGCTCAGGGCTAAGGCTTTCCTTGAGGGCACCAATGGTATCGAGGCTGCCGGCGCGCACCCGAATGAAGGCCAGGCCGCCCGCCCCGTACTGGGTAACCAGCTTGAACAGATCGCCGCCGGGCTTGATGCGGGTGTTGGAGATCCTCTCGTCGCCGCCGGGCACCGGCAGAGCCTTGATCACTCCCCCCTGCTGCAGGGCTTTGGCGAAGACTTGAAAGCGGGATCCCTGAAACACCCCCGAAACATCCACCAACTCCAGCCCAAAGCGGGTGTCGGGTTTGTCGGAGCCGTAGCGGGCCATAGCCTCGGCGTAGGTCAGCCGCGGGAAGGGACGGGGCAGGTCGATCCCTTTGACAGTTTTGAAGATGTGGCCGATGAGCCGCTCGTTGAGCTCCAAGATTGCCTCCTGATCCAGGAAGCTCATCTCCATGTCCAACTGGGTAAACTCCGGCTGGCGATCTGCCCGCAGATCTTCATCCCGAAAACAGCGGGCAATTTGGTAGTAGCGATCCACGCCAGCCACCATCAGCAACTGCTTAAAAAGCTGGGGCGACTGCGGCAGGGCAAACCACTCGCCGGGGTTGACGCGGCTGGGCACCAAGTAATCTCTGGCACCTTCGGGGGTGGAGCGGGTGAGGATGGGGGTCTCCACCTCGATAAAGCCTTCTTCGTCCTCCAGAAAGCGGCGAATGGCCTTGATCACCTGGTGGCGCAGTTGCAGGTTGCGGGACAAGCGCTCCCGCCTTAAGTCCAAGTAGCGGTAGCGCAGGCGAATCTCCTCCCGCACCTCTTCCCCTTCTTCCCCCGAGACACTGAAGGGAAGCTGCTTGCCCACGCGGCTGAGAATTTCCAGCTCTTCTGCGTAGACCTCCACTTCGCCGGTGGGCAGGCGGGGGTTAAAGGAGTCTTCAGGCCGCTGCTGAACCCTACCTGTGACCCGCACTACGTATTCGCTGCGCACCTCCTTAGCCAGCTCATAGGAGAGGGGGGTCTTCTGGGGATCCGCCACCAGTTGCACAATGCCGGAGCGATCCCGCAGATCGAGAAAGATCACCCCCCCGTGGTCGCGGCGGCGGTCGATCCAGCCGTAGAGGGTGACACTCTGGCCGATGTGAGCTGGGCGCACTTGGCCACAATAGAGGGAACGAGGCGGGCGACGGATAGCAGCAGGCATGGACGCGGTAAGAAAACAAGGGTCTGAGCCCCTATCATACAAAACTCAGCCCCCCTGCCTCGATTCTGCCCCTCAAGGACAATCAGGGGATCCGCCCAAGGCCCCCACAATCGTGCAGGTGTTGTGGCGCATCATAGCGATGTAGGTTTCGGCACCGCTGCCTGGCTCCCCTAGGGAGTCCGAGTACAGTTCCTGTTCGGCCACCTGGACTCCCGCTTCGGCGGCCACCGTTTGGATGAGAGCGGGGTTAAGGGTGGTCTCGGCAAAAACCGCCGGCACCCCCAGGGCGCGGATCTCCTCCACCAACCGAGCCACCGTCTGGGCGCTGGGCTGTTCCTCGGTGCTGATCCCCAAGAGGGATCCCCCCATCTTCAGGCCGTAGGCTTGGGTGTAGTAGGCAAAGGCAGCGTGGGTGGTCACCAAAACCCGGTTGGCAGGGGGAATGGTCTGAATCTGCTCCGCGATCCAGGCGTGGAGCTCTTCCAGCTCCGCCCGATAGGCGGCGGCATTGGCCTGAAAAAAAGCCGCTTCGCCGGGCACCTGTTCCGCCAGCTCCTGGGCAATGGGCTCCACCATGAGGATGACGTTTTCCACATTGCCCCATACATGGGGATCCGGCGTCGGGATCCCGTCCTCATCGGTGACGATGGGGTCGAGGATCTCGGCCAGGGCAACCCGCCGCGCCCGTTGAGCAGCAGCGTTGACGAGACGAATCAACCCCGCCTCCAAGTTGTAGCCGTTGTAAAACACCAGATCCGCCTGCTCGAGAGCTGCGGCATCTGCCGGTGTCGGCTCATAGACGTGGGGATCCTGTCCCGGCTGCAGCAGGCTGCTGAGCTGGATGCGATCTTGACCCACCTGCTCTACCCAATCGGCAATCAGAGTGGTGGTAGCCACAACGCGGGGATGTGCCACAGCCAAGCTGGCCAGAGATGTCCAACCGCCCATCAGCAGGCCAAGCCCCACCACCAAGCGGCGCAAAGAAAAGATCTTGGTTTTCATAATTGTTTCACTATTTGAGTTTCCCCTTAGGGTACACTGGTCTTGGCGAAAATGAAAGGAAAATGAAAAAGCCAGCGATTGCTCTCCCTCTTCGTCCGGCCTCTCTGGTGGTGCGGGATCTGACGGTGTGCTATGGCAAGTTGCTGGCGTTGGAGCGGATCAGCGCCGAGATCCGGCCAGGGTGCATCACGGGCATCCTGGGCCCCAACGGGGCTGGCAAAAGCAGCTTTCTCAAGGCGCTGCTGGGGTTGGTGCCAAAAGAGGGGGGCGAGGTGCGCTACGGCGGCCAGGCGCTGCGGGGGGAGCAGGTGGCCTATGTGCCGCAGCGGTCGGCCATCGACTGGAGCTTTCCGGCCACGGTGTGGGATGTGGTGCTGATGGGACAGGTGAGAGCTGCCGGCTGGTTGCGCCGCATCGGTCCGCAAGGTCGGGAGCGGGCAGCGCAAGCTCTGGAGCGGGTGGGGATGGGGGCCTATCGGGATCGGCCCATTGGTCGGCTATCAGGGGGACAGCAGCAGCGGGTGTTTTTGGCGCGGGCTCTAGCGCAGGCAGCCGAGATCTACGCCCTGGACGAGCCGCTGGCCGGGATCGACCAGCCCAGCGAGGCCATCGTGTTTCAGGTTTTGCGGGAGCTGGCCGACGCCGGCCATATCGTGATGGTGGTGCACCACGACCTGGGGCAGGCGCTGGCCCACTTTGATGAGGTGCTTCTCCTCAACCGCGTCCTGATTGCCCAGGGATCCCCGCAGCAGGTGCTGCAGCCGCAGGTGTTGCAGCGGGCCTATGGCCGCATCCTGCCCTTGGACTCAGCTGCCTAGGGGGTGAGGGGTGGTATGGAAGGGCTCTGGCACACCCTGGCGGATCCCTTGCGGTTTGCCTTTATGCAGCGGGCTCTGCTGGTGGCGGTGGCCATCGGCGTTCTCTGCGCGGTGGTGGGCAGCTATTTGCTGGTGCAAAGCTTGGCCCTCCTGGGGGATGCCCTCAGCCATTCGCTGCTGCCGGGCCTGGCCATTGCCTACCTGCTGGATCTCAACCTCTTTGTCGGTGCCTTCGTGGCGGGGTTACTGAGCGCCCTGCTCATCCAGTGGATCCGCTCCGCCACCCCCCTCAAGCCCGATGCGGCCATGGGGATCGTCTTTTCTGCTTTTTTTGCCCTAGGGATCCTCTTAATCACGTTAATCCAACGGCGGGCCCGCATCGATCTCAACCACTTCCTCTTCGGCAACCTCCTGGGGGTGAGCGCCGCTGATGTGTTGACAGTGGTGGGCATCACCGTCCTGGTGCTGGGATTGGTGGCCCTCTTTTTTAAGGAGCTGACCTTCTACAGTTTCGATCCCCTGGGGGCCAAGGCAGCCGGCCTGCCTACTGCAGGGTTGGGATGGGGGCTGATGGCGCTCACCTCCCTCACTCTGGTGGCCAGCATGAAGGCGGTGGGGGTGCTGCTGGTGCTGGCCATGCTCATCACACCAGCAGCAACAGCTTACCTGCTGGCGCCTCGCCTGCACCAGGTAATGCTGCTGGGATCCCTCTTTGGCGTCAGCGCTAGCCTGCTGGGGATGTACGCTAGCTACTACCTCAACGTCGCCTCCGGCCCGGCCATTGTCTTGGTGGCCTCCGTCTGGTTTGGCTTAGCCTTTCTGGCCAGAGTCATCTTCGGCCAAAGCTAAAGGCCGGGGAGAGAAGAGAGGGATCCCCGGCCCAGAGCCTATCCGATTAGAAGCGGGAAGAACGGCTATCCCGCCTGCCACCGCCTGCGCCGGCCTGACGCGGCATTGCCTTGTTAACCCTCAGATCCCGGCCCATCCAGGTGGCGCCATCCAACTCGTCGATGGCTTTCTGCTCGTCGGCCTCGTTTTCCAGGTCCACGAAAGCAAAGCCCCGCTTGCGGCCCGTCTCCCGATCCACTGGCAGCTTAATTTGCTTGACGGTGCCGTACTCGGAAAACACAAGCCGTAGGTCTTCTTCACTGGCTTTGAAGGACAAGTTGCCCACAAAAATGGTCATAACGTAGCGAACTCCGAACCTTAACCTTTTAGCGCTCAGTTCGGAAGCTCACCTGGTTAGACCATTGGCTCAATCCGAACCTGATGCCAACCACATCTTAGTCTCCCCGACGGCATTTGCAAACTACCTGTTCAAGATCTTTCTCCAGGAACTTGCAGAAGCTTTTTTGAACTAGGAAATTAAGGATCCCAACTTTTAGCGGTGCTTGTCCTGTCCCAGGGGTTGGCGTTTGGGAATGCCGGGAGGACGGGGATAGCAAGCTGGTGTGGGGGCAACTTTCTCCACCAGCAGGCAATGCCGTATCCCGTGGCTGCGGGGGGTAGTGAAGGCTTCGACGTGGATCAGCTTCCCCCCCAGGAGAGAAAGGGCTCGCTCCAGAGTTTGGGCTTCTGCCTCGATCCAATGGCCGCGGTAGAGAATGGCGCGTCCCCCCACCTTGAGCAGGGGCAGACAATACTCGGCGCAAACCTCCGCCGCTGCCAGGGCTCTGGCCAGGGCCAGATCGTAGCTGCCGCGTTCCTGCGGGTCTTGCCCCCAGATTTCGGCTCGCTGGGCCACCGCCCGCGCCTGGGTCAGGGAGAGCTGCTGCAGGGCCTCTTGCACAAAGGCAATCTTGCGTTGGCTGCTGTCCAGGAGGGTGAAGCTGGCCTGGGGCAGGGCAATTTGGGCCGGGATCCCTGGAAACCCTGCCCCGGTGCCGATGTCGATGCCCCGCCAGGGCCGAGCTTGAATCGCCGCCCAGGATCCCAGCAAGCGTAGGCCCCGCAGCGAGTCCCACAGGTGTTTCTCCCAAAAATCGATGGGAGCGGTGATGCGGGTCAGGTTCTGGGTGCGGTTTCCGGCCATCACCAGGGGATAGAGCTGTTGCAGTTGCTGCCGCTGCGGCTCAGAAGGCTGCCAGCCCAGCTCCGCCAGCCAGCTCTCCCAGAGGGCCTCCAGTTCGGGGGGCTCAGAGGTAGGCGGGGCAGCCTTCTTCATCCCAGGGATCCCAGCCATCGCGATCCCAGTTGCAATCCGGCAGGAATGGCTCGGTCGGCCCAGCCTTTCAGCTCTTGGGTCAAGCCCTGCAAAGATCGGTCGGCGCCCAGCAGCTCCTGGTTCAAGCACACCAGCTCCTGCAAATCCAGCTCCTGGCAGTTGGCCCAATCTTCTGCCAGCAAGTTGATCGGCTGGGGCTGAGCTTGCAACGGCTGCTGGGCAGCCAACTCCAGCTCTATATCCAAAAGCACCTGCTCCAGCCGTTCTACCCGCTCTTGCATCTGGGCCAATAAGGCCGCCAACTGCTGACAGCAATGGTGAACCCGCTGAGCATAAACCTTGAGCGGCAGCGTCAGCGGCAGCAGCGACTCAGACAACAGTTGAATCAGGTGCTGGGCCTCCAGTTCTTCCAGTTGCAGATCTTGCCAAATGGCATGGTAAAAATGGAGTGAGCGACGACAGGTTTCCAGGCGCTGGTAGCAGGGCTGCAATACAGAGCTGCGCAACTCCTGCAGATAATCGGCCCACAGTTGTCCGGCCTCTACCACCCAACCCGTTTGCAGAAAACTCCACCCCTGGGCCAGCAGCCAACTGATCACCAGACCTGCCAACAACTGCGGCTTTTGCTGGGCCAGAAAAGGCAGAAGATGCTCTCCCCAAATCGCCAACCCCAGCCAGAGCAGAGCGGCCAAAGCCAAGTGGGGCAAGCTGATCATCTGGGCCAGAAGCTGAGCAGAACCTGCGGATCCCTGGGGAAGTCGGCGCTGCCGCAGCATCCAGATGAGCCCTACACCCAAGCTGTACAGCCCTCCCCCCAACAGCGGGATCACCACCAACCACAGGGGTTGCCCCCTCCACAGGTGCAACAATAGCCCAGCCTGGCCCGGCGCATCCCAACTGAGCAAATACACAGCCAACAAAGCCAAAACCACACCCCACCCCTGCTGCCGTTGGAGGCGGCGGGCCAGCAGGCGGCGGCGACGACGAAGATAGGTTTGAAAGGATTCAGCCACAATGGACATAAAACGATGGATCGCAGATCCCTGCCAATATCCCCACCGGTCTGGATCGCCTCCTTACGATCATAAGTCTTGGCTCGGCCCTGGCGGCTCTGGGTTCACTATTGCGATTGTTACTGGGAGCCATCGCTTGGCTGGCGGGGCAGGGCTCATCAGACAGTTTTTCAGAGAAGTTCTGTTCTCAAAGCGGGCCTGGGAGAGGCTGTCCAGGACAGGCGGCTGCAAGAAAACCCCCCATCCCTGCTACGATGGAAAGGCCCTTAACGTTTCTTATCCACAGCCAAGTTGGTTTCTTGGTTCGGGTTTTCTCTTCTGCACTGTGCGAGGTTTTGTGAGCGCTTCTGCATCTCTCCTTAGCTCTGACCTGTCTCTCTCCCCCCTCAAGGTGCAGCGCCAGATGATCGTTATTCTCGACTTTGGATCCCAGTACTCGGAGCTCATTGCCCGTCGTATTCGCGAAACCCACGTCTATTCGGAAATCCTTTCCTACCGCACCACCGCTGAACACCTGCGGCAAATACGGCCCCAGGGCATCATCCTCTCCGGCGGCCCCAACTCGGTCTATGAGCCGGGCGCTCCTGCTTGTGACCCGGAGATCTGGAACTTAGGGATCCCCATCCTGGGCGTATGCTATGGCATGCAGCTCATGGTGCAGCAGTTGGGGGGCAAGGTGGAGCCAGCCCAGAAGGGGGAATACGGCCGTGCCGCCCTGCACATTTTGGATCCCACCGACCTGCTCACCAACTTGCCGGAAAACAGCATTATGTGGATGAGCCATGGGGATGCAGTGACCGAGTTGCCGCCAGGTTTTCACGCTCTGGCCGCCACGGACAACACCCCCTTTGCCGCCATTGCCAACCCGGCGCGTCGTCTGTACGGAGTGCAATTTCACCCAGAGGTGGCCCACTCGCAGGCGGGTGCCTTTCTCATTCGCAATTTTGTCTACCACATCTGCGGCTGCGAGCCCACCTGGACAACGGAAGCTTTTCTGGAGGAGGCGATTCGGGAAGTCCGGGCCCGTGTGGGCGACAAGAAGGTGTTGCTGGCTCTCTCCGGCGGGGTGGATAGTTCCACTCTGGCTTTTTTGCTGCACAAGGCCATCGGCGACCAGCTCACCTGCGTCTTCATCGATCAGGGGTTTATGCGCAAGGATGAGCCGCAGCGGCTGCTGCGCCTTTTCCAGGAACAATTTCACATCCCTGTCCACTACGTAGATGGCCAGGAGCGCTTCCTCCAACAGTTGAAGGGAGTTACCGACCCGGAAGAGAAACGCAAGCGCATTGGGGCAGAGTTTATTCGCGTCTTTGAGGAAGAATCCCAGCGGCTGGGCCCCTTCGAGTACTTAGCCCAGGGTACTCTTTACCCCGATGTGATCGAGTCGGCCAACACGAATGTGGATCCGGTGACCGGAGAGCGCATCGCCGTCAAGATCAAAAGCCACCACAATGTCGGCGGCCTGCCGGAAAATCTGCGCTTTAAGCTGGTAGAACCTCTGCGCAAGCTTTTCAAGGATGAGGTGCGGCAACTGGCCCGCTCGCTGGGTTTGCCGGAAGAAATTGTTGGCCGCCATCCTTTCCCAGGGCCGGGCCTGGCCATCCGCATTGTGGGCGAGGTCACCAAGGAGCGTCTGGAAACCCTGCGCGAGGCTGACATGATTGTCCGCCAGGAGATCAACCGCTCCGGCTACTACCCCAAGCTGTGGCAAGCCTTTGCCGTGCTGCTGCCGGAAGTGCGCTCGGTGGGGGTGATGGGGGATAAGCGCACCTATGCTTGCCCAGTGGTGGTACGACTGGTTACCAGCGAAGACGGCATGACGGCGGATTGGGCCAGGGTGCCCTACGACCTCTTGGCCACCATCTCCAACCGCATCGTCAACGAGGTGCCCGGCGTCAACCGTGTGGTTTACGACATCACCTCCAAGCCGCCAGGCACCATCGAGTGGGAGTGATGCGGGTCAGGCGGGATCCCTTGCCTCTGGCCTCAAGGCCGGCCTGGATCAATCACCTATGGCCTGCTTCTGGCAGGGAATAGGAAGGGCTTGAACTGAAGGGCTGAGCGGCTTGGACTTCCATGCGAGCCAGGGTTGTGGCCGCGTCGGCCAGTTGTAGGGCCAGGTTGGCACGGCTAATCGGATCCCGGGCATTCCAGAGATCTTGTCCCAAACAAAACACTCGATAGCGAAAAGCTTTGATGGAGTGCGATGGGATCACTTTGACGGTCATGGTTACAACCTTTTTTCCACAGCAATCTGAGCGTTCAGCAGAACCCGCTCGGGCTCAAGGTAAACAAATGTTACCAAAACAACTTCGTCGGCACCCCTAATCGCAACTGGGCAGGTGGCTTTTGGCGGCTCCACCTGTTCATGCCGTACCCCCACAGTGTATTCTCCAATCGGCAGGTCATCAAAGCCGGCGTCGGCGTAGATTAACTCGATGGTTTCTTCCGCAATCAGTTGCCCCTCCCGCTCCAGAAAGGCGACAAAAGGGATCCCGTCGATGGAAGTGAGGGCGTTGTTGGCCTGGTTGCGGATCATCACAAAAATGTCGGACATGGCTGGGATGCCCTCTCTCAAGGCTCCCCTCGCGAGGCTGGGGGAACGGGGCCCGACGCTTCTAAGCTGCCATCCAGTTCTTAGCCCTGGACGGGTGCAGGGACAAGACAGGCTTCCAACTTTTGCCGCAGCTTGGCCGTATCGAGGTGCTGGCCGATGAGCACCAACTGGTTTTTGGGCTGGCGAGGCCATGCATCGCTACTGAGGGTGTAGCGCCGACCGCTGAGGTGGAAGATATGTCGCTCTGGGCTTTCTTCAAACCACAGGATCCCTTTGGCCCGAAAGACTGCCTCGGGCAACTCATTGAGAAAGTTCTGGAAGGCGTCTAGAGAAAAGGGGCGATCGCTCTCAAAAGCCAGGGAGTTAAAACCATCAACCTCGATGTGGCTGCGGTGCGAGTGGCCATGCTCGTGGCCGTGTTCGTGGTCGTGCTCATGGTTATGCTCATGGTCATGCTCGTGCCCATGCTCA
>NZ_JANSJA010000037.1:0-18352 GCF_047462335.1 Synechococcus sp. H60.1 | reverse complement strand
GAGATATTCCAGCGGAGGATCTGATTGCTCTCGACCAGACAGGGGTGTGGGAGGGAATGGAACGGGGAGTAGCTCGGAGTTTACGCGGTCAAAGAGCTTATCATTATCGTCAGAGATGTAAGGGGGAAAAGCATACTGTTATTGGAGCTATTTCCCTGAGAGGTGCGGTTGGCCGTCGTGTCATCAAGGGTGGAATGAGGAAAGGGGATGTTTTGGAGTCTTCGAGAAGTGAGTTATGTCTGAAGCTAGAGGAAGGTTGTGATTATTAACTATCCATAAGAGTTGGGCAGTTGAGGAATTGATTAGGGGGATAGGTGTGCGAATCCTATACCTGGCTGGGTATGCGCCGGAGTTGCTACTGTACCCCTTAACTCTTTAACAGGCTGTATCTCAAGCTCTGGGGGAAGCTATGCCTGTGGTCTGCTGGAGCTGGGCGACCAGCTAAGCAAGAAAGAAGCCTCAATGCAGACAAAAGTTCCCTTTTCCCGGTGTTGTCCAAGTCTTTCAAAGTGGCATCTCCCAGTGCAGCTCGACGTAGGTATAGCCCTCCGGGGTGTGGGTGCGATGCCAGGATCCCTTGGGCAGGTAGCGGGCAATGGTATTCATGGCCTTGCTGCCATAGCCGCCACCGGGGCTGGGGGCGTATTCTACGCCGTCATTGATGACCGACAAGCAGCAGTGGCGCTCCTTTTGCACCAACGACACCTTGACGAAGGAGGCGTTGCCCTTGGGAGGTTGCACATGGGCGATGACATTGCCGATGGCCTCTCGCAAAAAGCGCAAGATATCCTCCCGTTGGTCAAACCACTCGCTAGTATTGGGCTCCTCCAGAGGTTGCAGATGGCGCTCCACAGGCAAGGTCAGGCTGCCCGTCCGAATCAGCTCGTCCAGATAGGTGTCAATGCCCCGGTGCAAGCCCTCCCGCAAGCTAGGGGAAATGCGCAGCTTGGTGGCCAGGGTGCGCACATCGTTAAGCTGCTCGCGAATGCCTCGCCCGATCCTTTCCAGTTGTTCCAGCAGACGATCGTAAATGGCAGGATCGGGATCCTTACCCTGCTGCTGTTGCCATTGCAAGCTTTCCAGCTCGTCCATCACCACCTTCAGCTCCTGCAGCTCACGATCGTGAATGTCGGTGGCAATGCGGTAGAGCAGCTTGCGGGCTTGGTCGATGGCGGCCTCCTGCTCGGCCCGGCGCAGACGCTCCAGTTCCTGTTGTTGGGCCAAGAGCCGCTCCTGGTTCTCCAGGATTACCAAGGTCAGAAGCAGGCTCACCCCCGCTAGGCCGACAGCCAAAGCCGGCAAGGTCAGTGGCCAAATCCAACGCCACAGCAAAAATTGGGTTACGGCCCACCCCTCATAAGCGGTCAGCCCCACCACCGGCCAGAGGAGAAACCGCTGTTGTTTCCAGTCCCGGCAATTCTGTCGCGGGGAGGGGCGATAGAGCACCAAGCTCAGGCCCGTTCCCGCACCCAGCAGGAAGACAACCCCCGCCGCTAGCCCTGCCGGCAGGGATCGGTACACCTCTCCGGTGAGCAGGCTCGAGAGGATTTGCGCTTGCAGCTCGACTGCCGCAATCTGGGATCCATCCACCGTCCGCACCGGGAAGGTCTCCGGGTACCCCCCCACAAAGCCCACTAGGACGATTTTGTCTCGTAGTTGGTCGGCAACTTTGGGGTCGAGGGGAGGGATCCCTTCTTGGCCGCGGCAGGCTTGGCCGGGGCTGAGCGTTGGGGAGCCGGATCCCGTCTGGGAGATCACCGGCGGACAGATCTGCTCGATGGGAATGATGGGGATGCTGTGCTGGGATCCAAGGGGGTTGAATTGAACTGGCTGCAAACCCCGTTCGCGCAACCAGCGGCTGGCCCGCTCCGGGTCGTACTTGGCAAAAGCCAAGGCCTCCGCCGAGGCAAACATCTGCTCCTTCTGGCTGTCGCGGCGTAGGTAAAGCCCCCGCAACTGGGCCTGGCGCAGGATTCCAGCCCCGTCCAGGCGGTGTTGCACCACTCCCTGGACATGTTCCGGTGCCACTAAGTACTCCAGCCGCAGGGAGGAAAAGGGCAAAAAGTGGTTGTAGATGTTGATCTCAGAACGACCAAAGCTCTCACTGCTGCGGGTAGCCAAGACCACGCGATCTGGGTAGCGCTGGATAACCTGACGCAGGGGAGCATCCAGGTCCTCGTTACCCAGATTCTGCGGCACCACAAAGCTACTGGGCAGGTTTAACACCACCACCCTGGCTTTGGCCTCTTCCAGTAGGCGCAAGGTCAGGCCAGCGTAGTTAGCCCGTTCCAGGAGAAAGTCAACATTGTGCTGGCCATCACCATTTTTTCCCTGCCCATCGCTGCGGCCATCGATGCCGATGATCACCACCTCCGGGGAAGGCTGCTGAGGGCCGCGCCAAGCGTAGAGCCATTCCTGGGCGTCGCTCTCCAGCCGCAGCAACAAAGGGTGCTGGGCAGAAAGGTTGAGCAAGGTGGCCCACCCCAGGCCCCAAGCTAAGGCCCAGCCCAGTCGCCGCCGAGAGGGAGACAGTTGCTTTTGAGGATCACGCCCTTGGCCAGCGAGAAGGGGAGCAGCGAGATTCGGCATAGGGGGCTGTTGAGGCCAACAAGTTGAAGAGTGCCTCCTCTGCCATCTTGGCCGCCGACAACGGCCGGCGAGAGGATCCCTTGCCCACCCAGTTGCTGGGGAAAAATCGCAACTTCAGGGGTGATGGTTGCGCACCCGTGCCGCCTCCTCGGGACTAATGCCGAGACGGGTGAGGTTAACGCGGCCCTTGTGGTCGATGCTGCGCACCTTGACCACCACCTCATCCTCCACAGCCACCTCATCTTCTACCCGGGTGACGCGGTACTCCGCCAGTTGCGAGATGTGGATCATGCCCTCTTTGCCGGGCAAGAACTCCACAAAGGCGCCGATGGGGATGATGCGGGTCACCTTGCCCAGGTACACCTGCCCCTCTTCTACCCGCCGCACTAGGTTTTCGATCATCGCCCGCGCCGCTTCTGCCTGGCCGCCTACCGAGGAGGATACAGTGATCGTGCCATCGTCGCTGATGTCCACCTTGGCTCCTGTCGCTTCCGTGATACTACGCACCATTTTGCCGCCAGGGCCGATGATCTTGCCGATATCTTCCGGATCCACCTTGAACGTGAGCAGACGGGGAGCCGTTTTGGCCAACTGGGGTCGAGGTGCTGGGAGAACCTCCAGCATCTTGTCGAGGATATAGTCACGCCCGGCCTTAGCCTGCAGGATGGCTTTCTCCACCACATCCACGGTGATGCCGGTAATTTTCATGTCCATCTGCAAAGCGGTGATCCCGGCCCGCGTGCCGGCCACCTTGAAGTCCATATCCCCCAAAAAGTCCTCGATGCCCTGGATGTCGGTGAGGATGCGCACCTCGTCCCCTTCCTTAATTAGACCCATGGCTACACCGCTGACCGGCGCTTTGATCGGCACCCCGGCATCCATCAAGGACAGAGTAGAGCCACAGACGGATCCCATCGAGGTGGAGCCATTGGAGGAGAGCACCTCCGACACCACCCGCACCACGTAGGGAAACTCCTCTTCCTTGGGCAGCACCGGCACCAAGGCCCGCTCCGCCAGCGCCCCATGTCCAATTTCCCGCCGTCCTGGCGAGCGTGAGGGCCGCACCTCTCCCACGGAAAAGCCGGGGAAGTTGTAGTGGTGCATGTAGCGCTTTTCGTCCACCGGGTGCAGATCGTCCAACTCCTGGGCATCGCCAGGGGTACCTAGGGTGGTGATGGAAAGAATTTGGGTGAGGCCGCGGTTGAACAGAGCGCTGCCGTGTACCCGCGGGATCAAGCCTACCCGGCAAGAGACTGGACGCACCTCGTCTAGCTTGCGCCCATCTACCCGCACCCCCTCCTGCAAGATCTGCTGGCGCATCAGCTTTTTGGTCAAAGCCTTGAACTGGTTGTCCAATTCCTTAGGATTTTCCAGGAGGTAGAGCCGCAAGGGATCTCCCTCTGGCCGTTCCTGGATCTGGGCCTCCAGCTTGGCCTTGATCGCCTCCAGTTGTTGCTCGCGGCTGGTCTTGTCTAGGAACTGCCTAAGGATGGAGCGAATGCTCTCTTGGGCGTGTTCCGCCACAAAGGCAATCAGCTCCTCGTTTTGGGGGGGCGGGGGCAGCTCCACAGGGGTGATGTTGAGATCGGCAAAAACTTGCTGTTGGGCCTTGAGCAGCTCTTGAACGGCCTCGAAACCGAACTCAATGGCCTCGACCACGTCCTTTTCCGGCAGTTGGTTGGCGCCGGCCTCCACCATGATCACGCCGTCAGCACAGCCAGCCACCACCAAATCCAGATCGCCGGCCTCGATTTCGGCATAGGTGGGGTTGAGGATGAACTCATCTTTAACCAAGCCAACCCGCACCGCCGCCACCGGGCCGTTGAAGGGGATGCGAGCACCATGGATGGCCAGCGAGGCCCCCAAAATACACAACACATCGGGCGGCACCTTGTCGTCCACCGAGAGGGTAGTGGCCACGATTTGCACATCGTCCCGCAGCCATTCTGGGAACAAAGGCCGCAGGGGCCGGTCTATAAGACGAGAGATCAGGGTGGCCCGCTCCGGTGGCCGACCTTCCCGCCGCAAGTAGCCTCCTGGGATCCGCCCGGCAGCGTAGAGCCGCTCCTCATAGTCCACCAGCAAAGGCAAGAAATCGACACCGGCCCGGCCGGGTTGTCGCGTAGCCGTAACCAAGACCGAAGTTTCCCCAGAAGTTAACCAGACTCCGCAACCTGCCTGGGGAGCCATCAACCCAATATTGATGTCAATTTCCCGCCCGTAAAAGGAAATCGACCGAGTATATTCTGCCATGTAACGCTTCGCCTTCTTTTTTTCTTGCCGCTATCGTAGCATTCTCTTTTTGCTTTGTTCTTTGGTGGTAGAGAGTTGGGGCGTCGCCAAAAACTGTTTTTCTGGCTCTGGCCAGGGATCCGCAGCAAGGCCAGGGTATAGGCCAGATGCTCGCTCGAAGCCAACCTAAGGGGCGCCTGTGCTGATGCTAGAGCCGCTGACCCCTGCCCAAATCAGGGCCTACTTGGATTGCATTGGCTACGTCGGCCCCACCCTGCGCCAGATCCACCTGGCCCACCTGACGAGAGAGAATACGAACACCTGCTGACCTGAGCCTTCGGGATCCGCCTTCCCACAACCTCTTCCGCCCCCGAGAGAAAGATGGCAAGACCTACAGCCACTCCGACAGAAGCCCGCCAGCTCTCTTCCAAACCCGATCCCAAACTCCATCCAGCAGTGCCAGAATAAGATGTCAAAATAAAAAGCGCTGTTTCGTTGTCCGAAAAGATTATGGATGCTGCGGCGGTTTCCACATTTGATGGCCAAGCTCTGGATCACGTGCTCATTTTCGACACCACCCTGCGCGACGGGGAGCAGTGTCCCGGCGCCACGCTGAATACCGAAGAGAAGCTGGCCATCGCCCGGCAACTGGCCCGGCTGGGGGTCGATATCATTGAAGCTGGGTTTGCCTATGCCAGCCCCGGGGACTTCGAGGCGGTGCAGAAGGTGGCCGAGCAGGTGGGCACCCCCGACGGCCCTGTCATTTGCAGCCTGGCCCGCGCCCTCAAGGCCGACATCGAAGCGGCAGCCGAAGCTCTTAAACCCGCCGCCAAGCCCCGTATCCACACCTTTATCTCCACCTCGGACATTCACCTCAAGTACCAGTTGCGCAAGACCCGCGCCGAAGTGCTGCAAATTGCCGAAGAGATGGTGGCCTACGCCAAGTCCTTCGTGGACGATGTGGAGTTCTCCATGATGGACGCCACCCGTTCCGATCCGGAGTTTCTCTACCAGGTGATCGAGGCAGCCATTCGGGCCGGCGCCAAAACCATCAACATCCCGGACACCGTCGGCTATGTCATGCCTGAGGAGTTCGGCCAACTGATCAAGGGCATCCGCGAGAACGTGCCCAACATCAAGCAGGCCATTATCTCGGTTCACGGCCACGACGACCTGGGAGTCTCAGTAGCCAACTTTCTGGAGGCGATCAAGCAGGGGGCACGGCAAGTGGAAGTGACCATCAACGGCATCGGCGAGCGGGCCGGCAACGCGGCGCTGGAAGAGTTGGTGATGGCCCTGCACGTGCGCCGCAGTTACTTCAACCCCTACTTTGGCCTGCCGGTGGACTCGGAAAAACCCCTCACCCACATCAAAACCCAGGAGATCTACCGCACCTCCCGCCTGGTCTCCAACCTCACCGGCATGTTGGTGCAGCCCAACAAGGCCATTGTCGGTGCCAACGCCTTTGCCCACGAATCGGGCATCCACCAAGACGGCATGCTCAAAAACCGCCAGACCTACGAGATTATGGACGCCCAGACCATCGGCTTGCAATCGAGCACGCTGGTGCTGGGCAAACACTCGGGCCGCAACGCCTTCCGTACCCGCCTCCGGGAGTTGGGCTTCGAGCTCTCAGAGCAGGATTTGAACAAAGCCTTCCTGCGCTTCAAAGAGCTGGCGGACAAGAAGAAAGAGATCACCGACCTGGATCTGGAGGCAATCGTCAACGACGAGACCCGCCCGGTACCCGATCTCTACCGCCTGGAGCACGTGCAAGTGGTGTGCGGCAACCACGAGGCTCCCACCGCCACCGTGCGCCTGATCACCCCTGAGGGTGAAGAGCGGGTGGACGCCGCCGTGGGCACAGGTCCGGTGGACGCGGTGTACAAAGCCATCAACCGCATCGTCAACATCCCCAATAAGTTAATCGAGTTTTCCGTCCAGTCGGTTACCGCCGGCATCGACGCCATGGGGGAAGTCACCATTCGCCTGCGCCACGAGGATCGCGTCTTCTCTGGCCACGCCGCCAATACGGACATCATCGTTGCCTCAGCCCAAGCCTATATGAACGCCCTCAATAAGCTTTACGCCGCTCTGCACGCGGCCCGCTCGACGGCTGAGCAACGGCAGGCTGCCACCCAGAAGATCTGATGGTCTGCCGCCAGGAGTGCTCCTCTAGGAGCGGGCTGCAGGGATCCCTTCCGCAAACACCCGCCTGATTACTTCCTCGATCGGCGGGTCTGTTACCGTCAAGTCCAGCACCTCCAGATCCGCCAGGAGCTGGGCAACCGTCTGGGTGAGGTGTTCCCGCCGCACCCACAGCCGCACCTCACAGCTGCTGCCGGGATCCCCCTCGCTGCGCAGCTCTCCATAGACTTGCAATTGGGCGAGGGGGCAGGGGCGAGCCAATTCCAGCTTCACCTCGCGATAGGGGGCAAAGCGCTGCCGCAGCTCCTCGAGGCCGCCATCGTAAATGAGTTGCCCGGCGCTGATCACCAGCACCCGTTCACAGAGCGCCGTAATGTCGGCCATGTAGTGGCTGGTCAACAAGACTGTTGCCCCGTAGCGGCGGTTGTAGTCCCGCAGAAATTGCCGCACGGCGGCCTGAGCGTTAACATCCAACCCCAAGGTCGGCTCATCCAAAAACAAGATCTGCGGGCGGTGGATCAGGGCCGCCAGCAGTTCCGCCTTCATCCGCTCCCCCAGAGAAAGCTTGCGCACTGGCTGCTTCAGCTTGCCCTGCAGGTCGAGCAGCTCCGCCAACTCCCCCACTCGCTCGCGAAACTCCTTTTCCGGGATCTCATAAACGGCAGCGTTAATCCGCAGAGAATCTATGGCCGGCAGATCCCAGATAAGCTGTTGCTTCTGGCCCATCACCAGGGTGATCTGCCGCAAAAAAGATGGCTCGCGCCGGTAGGGCACGTGGCCGACCACCTGCAGCGTGCCCCCGGAAGGGTAGATGAGACCCGCCAGCATCTTGAGGGTAGTGGTCTTGCCTGCCCCGTTCGGCCCCAAAAAACCCACCACCTCCCCCGGCTGAATCTGGAAGCTCATGGATTGCACCGCTGCGATGTAGTGATAGGTACGGCGAAAAAAGTGGCGCAACGTACCGACCACCCCCGCTTCCTTAATGGCTACCGGGTAAACCTTGCTCAGGTCGCGAGCCACGATGATCGGCTCAGGTCGGATTGGCACGTCAGACGACATAGCTCCTCACCCCCTAAAACAATCAGATCCGCTAGCCCAACTTCAAGGGCAAACCTCCTGAAGCTGGGCATGTCGGATCTGGCTGGGGGTATTCTCAGTATGGAGGAGAAACAGCAAACAGGCAGGGGAACTACAGCAGTCCTACGTCTATCCCAGGCTTGCCGGCAACCAGCTCCACCTTCAGGATACGGCCACCCGACTTTTGGATACGCTGTTGCTCCCGAAACCAGTTGTCGTAGGGCACCAGCTTCGTGAAGTAGGTATTTTGCAGCTCCCGCTGGGTGCGAATGCGGGTTTGGCTGGGCACACAGGCCGTGATCTTAAACAGGCGCATGATAAAGGATCCCTGTTGACAGCAAAGTAACTGACTTGACCAGCAAAACAGGCGACTCACCTCAGAAAGCTCGCGTACCCCAGTTAGCACACCAGATCCCTGCGGCAAATCGCCTGTCATGCTCGTTAGACAATGAACCTCACGCCAAGGCAATGACGCTGGCAGTTAGCTCAGGCCAGAGCAGATGTAGTCGAAGTACACACCCATTTCCTTGCCGGCTTCAGGCCCCACCAGGGCAGCGGTTACTTCTTTCATGGCTTGAATGGCCTGAATGGTGGCCCCAATCGGCACTCCCAGCGAGTTATAGGTCTCTTTGAGGCCGTTGAGCACCCGCTCGTCGAGGATGGAGGGATCCCCAGCCAACATGGCGTAGGTAGCGTAGCGCAGGTAGTAGTCCATGTCGCGGATGCAAGCGGCATAGCGACGGGTGGTGTACATGTTACCACCGGGACGGGTGAGGTCGGAGTAGAGCAACGCCTTGGCCGCCGCATCTTTAACAATGGTGGAGGCGTTGGCCGCGATTGTAGCAGCCGCTCGCACCCGCAGCTCGCCCGTGGCGAAGAAAGCCTTCAACTTGTCCATGGCCGAGCTGTCGAGATACTTGCCTTGGACGTCGTAGCTATTGATCACAGCAGTAATCGCGTCTTGCATGATGAGCTTCCTAAATCCAAATCGGTGAACGTTAAACAGTTGCGCGGTTAGAACAATGTAGGGATTAGCTCATTGCCCCCACCACAAAGTCAAAGTAGTAACCGGCCTCAGCCGCGTCCTCAGGAGACAACAGGCCCATGGCCACCTGCTTCATTTGGCGAATGCTCTCGGCCACCGCCGGAATAGGCGTGCCCAAAGAGTTGTACATCTCCCGCACCCCCACCAAGCCAATCTCCTCAATCGGGGTGACATCGCCGGCAACGATCCCGTAGGTGATCAGGCGCAGGTAGTAGTCCATGTCCCGCAGGCAAGTTGCCGTCATCTCCTCTCCGTAAGCATTGCCACCTGGGGAGACGATGTCAGGACGCTTCTGGAAGAGTTGATCGGCAGCTTGTTTGACGATGCGCTCGCGAGACTCAGTCAAGACTTGAGCGATGCGCAGCCGCTTCTCGCCGGAGGTAACAAAGGACTTAATCCGATCCAGCTCCCCCGGGCTGAGGTAGCGGGCCTCTGCATCCGCATTCACAATCGATTTCGTGACAACACTCATGGACATCCATCCTCAAGTCAATTTTTTAAAGAGTATGACGAGCATACCCGCAAGCTATTTTCCGACATGCTTGCCGTCTGCCATCTCAGATCTTCACACTTCTTAAAATGCCTCCCAGGAAAGGAGCGCTCCCTTCCCGTCAACTCCTGCAGCGGCTGTCCGGCAAGGGGGACGTTTGTCAATAAGCGTAAAACAGTCCCTGCTGGGCCAGCTGGAATAGACCCAGGTGGCCACAGAGCAACCCACCCCTGCTTAGCTTTGCGGAGTGGGCAATAGCTTGAGGGCGGGCAGTGTGGCAAGGGATGGCGATCGGCGCTAGGGAGTTAAAGTTAAGTTGCGCTTTTCAGGTGTCGCTAGGGCAGATAGGGCTGAAAGTCCTGAGTGACCGTCAGGGTCAAGTTGGCGTTGGGATCGATCACCGCCACCTCCGGCGCCGTCACATTGCCGATCACGGCCCCCGCTGCCGCTCCACCTAGCACCTTCTCCGTCGAGATCACCCGGTCGCCGAACAGGCCGCCCAAGATCGCCCCTGCCGCCGCCCCGATCAGGGCATCCTGCACAACTGCCTCTGCAGAAGTGTGGCGGGGATCCTTGCGCAGCGGGATTACCTGGCTTTGGGCGTAGAGAGGATAGGATTGGCCGTTGAAGATCAAGGCCCGCGAGACAAACTGGGTGCCGCCGCTCACCGGCTGGAATTGGCCTTCTAGGATAGCTCCCGCCGGCACGACCATGTTGCCGTAGATATCCCGCAGGGGAGTCTCCAGGCTAAGGCTGACGGCGCGGGTTTCGCCAGGGGCAATCAAGAGGGCTTCCGGAGAGCGATGCACGGCTTGGATGAGATCCCCAGAGCGCAACAGCAAGGTGGTTTGCAGTTGAAAGGGCTGGCTTGGCTCATCAGGGGGAAGGGGGTTCACCGGGCGCCATCCCTGGCCGGGGGGCGGTGGCGGCAAGGGATCCCTTTGCGCCAAAACCGGGGTGGCTGCCGGTAGCCAGAGAAAACCGGCGAGTAGAGGAGCCAACAGACGACGGGCTGGGTTGGTCATGGTCTTACCCCCGATCTACCACTTCTACGTTAGCTGTAAGCCGGCCAAAGCTGGGGACAACAGCCCTGTCTGGCCTTCTATCCCCATCAAAGCCAGTTGGATATAGGGTGGCTACTCCAGGCAAGCAGATTCCGCTGCTCTTCAACCCAGATGGAAGTACGGAAAAGCGCCGCGGCTGCCGCCTTGGGATCCCTGCTGTCCATGCTAGATTAGGCCCTAGGTTTCGCAGGGGGCCAAGGTATTTCTGCGCTCCCAGCTCTTCTCTTCCTTGACTCAGGTAGCTATGAAGCGCAGCACATCCATGCCGGGCCAACCTTCTCCCAGTTCAGAAGCTTCTGCTCAACCTGCCTGTTTGCATCAGCAGGACGGAGTTCGTTCCTTTTTTGAGCCTTTGGCCGTTCTTAAGTCTCTTCTCTCGCCGCTGCTGCTGGTGCTCTTGGGCATTGGGCTAGGAGCAGCTCTCATGGGAAGCAACGGAGTATCTGCGCAAACGACGGCAACCCCGCCCCAACTGAACCTGAATTTTATCGCCGAGGTGGCGCAAAAGGTGGGGCCGGCGGTGGTGCGCATCGACTCCGAGCGGACGGTGCGCGTTCCGGGCGCTTTTCCAGAGGAGTTCTTTAGCGATCCCTTCTTCCGGGATTTCTTTGGCCAAGCGATCCCTTCCATCCCCCGCCAACGGCGGCAACAGGGCACTGGCTCCGGCTTTATCATCAGCCCGGACGGCCAGATCATCACCAACGCCCATGTGGTCGAGGGATCCGACAAGGTGACGGTGACGCTCAAGGATACCCGCAGCTTTGACGGCAAAGTAATTGGCACCGATCCGGTGACGGACATTGCGGTGGTGAAGATCGAGGCCCAGAACCTGCCGACGGTGAAGCTGGGCCGCTCCGAACTGCTGGAGCCGGGCCAGTGGGCCATTGCCATCGGCAACCCCCTGGGGCTGGACAACACCGTAACCGCTGGGATCATCAGCGCTTTGGGCCGCTCCAGCGGCGAGATCCGCGTGCCCGACAAGCGGGTGTCTTTTATCCAGACGGATGCGGCCATCAACCCCGGCAACTCAGGCGGCCCCCTGCTCAATGCTCAAGGGGAGGTGATCGGGGTGAACACGGCTATCATCCAAGGGGCGCAAGGGCTGGGCTTTGCCATTCCCATCGAGACAGCTCAGCGGGTGGCCAACCAGTTGATCGCCCGCGGCAAGGTGGATCACCCCTACCTGGGCATCCGTATGCTCACCCTCACCCCCGACCTGAAGGAACGGCTCAATCAGGATCCCAACAGCCGCATTTTCGTGACGGTGGATCAGGGGGTGCTCATCGGCGAGGTGATCCAGGGATCCCCGGCAGAGCGGGCGGGCCTGCGCGCCGGAGACATCATTCTTGCCATCAATGGCCGCGCCGTCACCACCGCCGACCAAGTGCAACAGGAGGTGGAGCGCACCGAGGTGGGCAGCACCCTGGAGCTGGAGATCGAGCGAGCTGGGCGGCGGCAGAAGATCCGGGCCGTCACCGGATCGTTCCCGGCCCCCGGCAGAGGCTAATGGGATGGGGTTGAGGCTCTGGGGCGGGGCAATGCCGGTAGTGCCGCTGTCGCTCTTGCAGTTACGGATCGGGGACAATAATGGTTTAATGGTGACTTAACAGTCGCAACTTCCTGGCCCAGGCCGGAACACTCTCGGCAGGGCCGCTTGTCTCGAGTTGGGGATCCCTTTTGCCATGCTCAAAACCACTCGTCGCCTGGCTCTGCTGGCCCTCTCGGGGCTGGCCGCCCTTGTTCTTGCCCCTCAAGCGGGCCTTGCCAAACCGATTGTGGTCGGCTCTAAGGACTTCACCGAGCAGTTTATCTTGGGGGAAATGTACGCCTTGGCTCTGGAGGCGGCGGGGTTGGCGGTGGAGCGCAAGCTCAACTTGGGGGGAACGCCGGTGGCCCATGCCGGCCTGCTGAGCGGCGAGATCGATCTCTACCCGGAGTACACCGGCACCGGCCTGCTGACGGTGCTCAAGCTGCCCAGCAGCAGCGACCCGGCCCAGGTATACGCGACGGTGGCCCGCGAGTACGAGCGCCAGTTCCAACTGGTTTGGCTGGATCCGGCCCCCATGAACAACACCCAGGCCCTGGCCATGACCCGCGCCAGAGCGGCGGAGCTGGGCATCACTACCCTCTCAGACATGGTGGCCAGAGCAGGCGAGCTGGTGATGATCGGGCCGCCGGAGTTTCAAGCCCGCGAAGACGGCCTGCCGGGACTGCGAGCGGTCTACGGCAACTTTCGCCTCAAAGCCTACAAGGCGGTGGATCCCGGCCTGCGCTACCAGGGCTTGGTCAATGGGGAGGCGGATGTGGCGGTGGCCTTTGGCACTGACGGGGAAATTGCCGCCTTTGACCTGGTGGTGCTCAAGGACGACAAGCAGCTTTTCCCCCCTTACCAGGTGGCGCCGGTGGTGCGCAAAGATACCCTGGAGGCCAACCCCGGCATCGCCACTGCTTTGAACGCCCTTGCTCCGTTGCTGACGGACGAGGTGATGCAGCGGCTGAACTACGAGGTGAGCGGCAAGCGCAAGGAGCCGGCAGAGGTGGCGAGATCCTTCTTGGTGGAGGCCGGTATTTTGAAGAAATAGCCGTTGCCCGAGGCCCCGGCGTGACCACCCTTGAATTCGAGCGGGTATCGCTGCGCTTCCCCCACAGTTCCCGTCCGGCTGTGGAGGAGTGCAGTTTTTCTGTGGCCTCAGGGCAGTTGGTAGTCATCCTCGGCCCTTCCGGCTGCGGCAAAACCACCCTTCTGAAGATGGTGAACCGGCTGCTGGAGCCCACCCAAGGACAGATTCGCCTGGATGGGCAGGATATCCGCCACTTTCCGGTGACGGCGCTGCGCCAGCGCATCGGCTATGTCATCCAGCAGGTGGGGTTGTTTCCCCACATGACGGTGGCCCAGAATGTGGCGGTGGTGCCGCGACTTTTGGGCTGGCCAAGGGAGCGCATCCGCGAGCGAGTGGACGAGCTGCTCAGCTTGGTCAACTTGCCCCCCCAAGAATACCGACGTCGCTACCCGGCTCAACTCTCAGGCGGCCAACAGCAGCGGGTGGGGCTGGCGCGGGCGCTGGCCGGGGATCCGGATCTGCTGCTGATGGACGAACCCTTTGGGGCCCTCGACGCCATCACCCGTAGCAAGCTACAAGATGAGATCCTGCGCCTGCAGCGGCAACTGAGAAAGACCATCCTCTTCGTCTCCCACGACGTGGAAGAGGCGCTACGCCTGGCAGATCGCATCTTGGTGATGCAGCAGGGGCGGGTGGTGCAGTTCGATACTCCCTTTCGACTGCTCACCCAGCCGGCCACCCCCTTTGTCAGAGAGCTATTGGGGGCAGACGACATGGTGCGGCAACTGAGCGTGCTGCGGGTGGAAACGGCGATGGAGCGGATCCCGCACAACCACCAGATCCAGGAGGGGGCGGTGGTAAAGCCCCACGAAACCCTACGGCGGGCCTTGTCGCTGCTGCTGCGCACGGGGGCGGCGGCTCTCACAGTGTGGGAAGACGGGCGGGCTATCGGCATCGTTACCCTGGATCACATCCGCCATCTGGCCATGCTGGAGGGGGGATCCGCATGAGCTACCTTCTCCGCCATCCCGGCTTGGTGTGGCAGCTTACCCAAGAGCACCTAGCAATGGTGGCGACGGCCTTGGGGATTGCGCTGGTGCTGGCGCTGCCGTTGGCTTTGCTGGTTCACCACGTGCGCTGGCTAGCCCTACCGCTGATGGGGATCCTCAGCATCCTGTACACGGTGCCCAGCCTGGCTCTAATCATTTTGTTGATCCCTTGGTTCGGGCTCAATGCCCGCTCGGTGGTGGTGGCGATGGTGCTCTACTCGCAGGTGATCTTGGTGCGCCACCTGTACGTGGGTTTGCAATCAGTGGAGCCGGCTCTTCTGGAGGCAGCCAAGGGTCTGGGGATGAACCTCTGGCAGCGGTGGTGGCAGGTGCAGCTACCCCTGATGCTGCCGGTTGCCCTGGCCGGCTTGCGGCTGGCGGCAATTGTGGCCATTGCCATTGCCACGGTGGGGGCCAAGTTTGGGGCAGGGGGGCTGGGCACCCTGCTTTTTGAGGGCATTGCCCAGGCCGGTCGCTACGACAAAATCTGGGCTGGATCTCTAGCGGTGGGATCCCTGGCCTTGCTGGTGAACACGGCTCTGCTGGGGCTGGAGTGGGCGGCTCGCCGCGGCTGAGGGGATAGGCTTTCATCAGGTCTATCTTCGTTTCTGTGGGACGACGCTGGGTGTAGCATGGCTGAGCAACCAAGGACTCCGTCTCCCTGGCGCGAGCGGGTGAGGGATTGGCCATCCCGCAGCGATGTGGAGCTGATGGAAGCGCTCACAGCAGGGCATTCTGTTGCCCTGGCTGTACTCTACGATCGCTATGCCGGCTTGATCTGTGGGCTGGCCCTTAAGATCCTGGGCCATGCGGCCGAGGCGGAAGATCTGACTCAGGCGGTGTTTGTCGAACTGTGGCACAAGCCCGACTATGATCCGCGGCAGGGATCCGTGAGCAGTTTTTTGTGTGCGTTGACCCGTTCGCGAGCCATTGAGCGTCTGCGCTCCCAGGATAGCCATCAACGTTTTTTGAAACACTGGCAACCCCTGCTCGCCGCCGATGGCAGTGCTCTGATCCCTTTTGAGCAGCTCTCCCTCGAGGAGCGACGGCAAGCGGTGCAGGAGGCCCTCAGCCAACTGCCGGAAAGCCAACGGCAGGTTCTCGAGCTGCTCTACTACCAGGGGTTGAGCCAGGCGGACATTGCCCAACACTGGGGGATCCCGCTGGAGGCGGTTAAAGCCCGCACTCGCCAGGCCCTCTGCAAGTTGCGGGAATCGCTCTCCTTGGAGTTAAGTTCTGGGTCTGAAGCCGCCTCGCCTCCTTCATCAGAAGCACAGGAAGAACTGGCCGGCTATCTGCTGGGGGACTTGTCTCCTGGACAGGCAAGCGCCCTGGAGGCACGCCTAACCCAAGACCCGCGGTTGCTGGCAGAGTTGCAGGCCCTGCAAGAAACCCTGCATCTGCTGCCCTATGGGTTGCCAGGGGTGATTCCGCCGGCCAGCTTGCGGGGCAAGGTGATGGCAGAGGCGGGCATTGAGGAGGCGCTGACCCCTCTTCAGCCGGCACTGTCCTCTCTGGGGTTCGGTCGCCTCACGGCTGAGTGGCGCTGGGTAGGGGGCTTGGCGGCAGGGGCCTTGGCTTTGCTGGTTTTCGACAACTGGCGACTGCGACAGGCGCTACAACTGGCCCGGCTAGAATCGGTGCAGACATTGTCCCATCTCTTGCAACAGCCGGGATCCCGTCTGGTGAACTTGCAGGGAGAGGTGGGGTCGGCCAACCTGCTGTTGCGCCCAGGAGAGTGGCAGGAGGTGGTCTTGGCGGCAAGGGATCTGCCCCAACCGGCCCCTGGAGAGCGTTACCATCTCTGGCTCAAGCTGGACGACGGCGAGATCCTCCACTGCGGCACCTTTCAGGTGGATGCCCAGGGATCCGCACTTGTGGCCTTGCGCCCGCCACACCCGCTGCCAGAGGGCGCCCGCCCCCAAGAGGTGCTGGTTACGGCCCAAGCCGCTGCCGTCCCTCGCCAACCCCAGGGTGAGGTTCTCTTGAAAGCCAAGGTGTCTTGGGAAAAGTGAAAGGGAAGATGCGGGGATTGGCTTTGTCGGTGGGGTTGGCCCTGGCCCTGCTGGCTCTGTGGTGGACGGATCCCACCCCAACCACCCTGAGCCGATACACCACTTCCTTGCAGGAGCGCACTCCCTCGCAGCTCCACAACATTCGCCAAGCAGCCCAAAGCCTGGATGGGGTTTACATTCGGCCAAGGGCAGTTTTTTCTTTCAACCAGGTGGTAGGGCCGCGCACCCTCGAGCGGGGCTATCTGCCTGCACCGGTATTCATGGTGGCCGAAACCCTGGATTCGGTTGGGGGCGGGATCTGTCAAGTCTCCTCCAGCCTATACAACGCGGCTTTGCTGGCGGGGCTGGAGGTGGTGGAAAGGCACCCCCATTACCGACCCGTGGAGTCGGTGCCCCCCGGCCTGGATGCCACCGTTTGGTACGGCTTGGCCGACCTCAAGCTGCGCAACCCCTTCCCTTGGCCGGTGCGCCTGCGCCTTCAGATCCGCGGCCAAAATCTCATCGTGTCGGTGCTGGGACGGGGATCCCGCCACGCCCTCCAGATCCCCCCCATTCACGTGGAGCAGCAGCGGCTGGATCCCCAGCATTTGCAGGTGAGCGTCTATCGCGGCAACAAGCTCCTCTCCCAGGATCGCTATGTTGCTCCCTAGCCGCCAAGCCCCTCTTGGCCAAGTCCGCTGCGTCTCCTCGGAGGCCGCATCCTAAGCTGCCTCTTCAACCGGTTTGAGACGCTGGCCAGGCGCTCTGCACTGCTGGTGACCCCCTCACCCCCAGCCCCTCTCCCAAAGGAAGAGGGGGGTCTAAGGAGCGAGGGGAGAAGCCGTTTGGATCATCTTGCAACCACCAGCACTCCCATCATGCCACCGGCTAGGGGGTAAAACTTGGCAGTAGAAAATCCTGCCTGCAAGGCCATTTGCCGCTGCTCTTCGCCAGAGGGGAAGCCGTCCAAACTGGGATCGAGGTAGGCATATTCAGATCCCAGTCCCAGGGTTTGGGCCTGGGCAACGACCTGGGTGTTCAGGTACCAGCGCTGAAAGTGAGCAAGAAACGGGATCCCTGTGGGGCGATGAAAGTCCAAAATAGCGGCACGACAGCCGGGCTTGAGCACCCGGCAAATCTCTCGCAACGCCTGCGGGATATCGGTTACGTTGCGCAGGCCATAGCCCATTGTAACGGCATCAAAACTGTCGTCGGAAAAAGGCAAGGCCAGGGCGTCTCCCAACACCCACTCGAGGAAGTAGCCGGGAAAAAGACGGGAGCGCCGCCGAGCAATATCCAGCATGGCCGGGGAGAAATCCAGGCCGACCACATGTCCCCTTCGTCCCACCCGGCGGGCCAGTTGTAGCGCCAGGTCGCCAGTGCCGCAGCAGAGATCCAACACGTGCCCGCCAGGGCCGGCGCGCGACCAGCGCACAGCCATGCGCTTCCAAACCTGATGCAGGCCCAGGCTCAGGGTTTGGTTGAGGGCATCGTAGTGGGGGGCAATGCGGTCGAAGAGCTCCCGAATCTGCTCAGGGCGCTCAAAGGCTGGGCTGGGCACCGCTTCTCAACTCCGCTTTGCATCGATCGTACCAGCAGTCTCCAGACAGGGCTATTGCGGCACCGGGATCCCGCTCACGCCGACTCGGTGGCGGCGGCTGGGATAATCGGCCAGGCTCAAGGACAAAGACCGGGATCCGGCCAAGCTGGAGGCGGGGATGCGGACAGTTCCCTGGAAGACTTGGCTGTTGGGAGGCAGCTCCCCAGGCAGGCCTTGGGTGAGAGCGTTGATTGACCGTCCGGTGTCGTCAGTAACGTTCAGGAAGCTGTAGAGAAAGCGCACCGTCTCTGCCGAATTGTTCTGCATCGCCACGTTCAAAACCACTTGCCCTCCCTCGCGGCGAACTGAGAGCACCTGCATGGCAACCTGCCCGCTGGCAGCCACTTGCCGAGGTGGGGGAGGTGGTGTAAGTGCTGGTGGCGGCGAGGGGCGCAGCAGTTGGGGAGAGGGAGAAGCAGGCCGCAGGGTGGGGGATGGGGCTACCGCCAACTCAGGAGATAAGGGGGGGGTGGGCGTCGGAGTGGGTCTGGCTACGGGAACGG
>NZ_JANSJA010000036.1:3831-42745 GCF_047462335.1 Synechococcus sp. H60.1 | reverse complement strand
TTGAAATGACTATAAGATTGCAGCTTTCGCGTTCGGCTTCCCACTAGGCTAAGAGTAGTCTCAAAGCCGTTTTGCAGCAGGTGACCCATGTCCAAGGCAAAGATCGCACTGGACTTTCAGGCGCGGATCCCTCCCGGTTATCTCAACCTGATGGGATATGTGGACGAATCGGAAGTGAATGGGCCAGGCCGGCGCGCCGTGGTCTGGGTGCAGGGCTGCCTGCGGGAGTGTCCGGGCTGCTTCAACCCTGCTTCTTGGCCGTTTGAGGTCAACCAACTGGTGAAGATCACCGATCTGGCCGAGCAAATCCTCAGTAACCCCAGAAACGAGGGAGTGACCTTCTCAGGAGGGGAGCCCTTCTGGCAGGCTCCCGCCCTGGCCAGCTTGGCGCGGCTCCTGAAGGCGAAAGGGCTAACGGCGATGGCCTTCAGTGGATTCACGCTGGAAGAGTTGCGATCCCCCCAGGCTCCCCCCGGCGCCCAAGAGCTGTTGCAGGAGCTGGATATTTTGGTGGACGGGCCCTATCTGCAATCCCAGGCCATTCGCTCCCCCCACTCGCTGGTCTCTTCCCGCAACCAGCGGGTACATGTCTTTAACCCTGCCTTGGAAAACCAACTGAATTGGGCCAGCGACCAGGTGGAAATCCATATCCTCAAAGATGGAACCCGCATCGTCACCGGCTACGGCGGGCAGTTTCTCTTCGACGAGTCCGAGCGAGGCTAGCGCGCCTCCCCAGGGATCCCCTATCCCCCCACCCGCAACGGCTCGCGGCGATAGGCGGGCAGTTGCCAGCACATCTCCAGCCAGTTTTTCAGCTCCTCCGGCTGGCCCATGAGGCTCATTTCCACCAGCAAAATGGCAGCTCGATCGCCAGCTCCTTTGGATCCCAGACGAATCAGGGCAGACAGACTTTCTTCCCGCCAGCAGACGGATACCCCCTGCCGGATCAAGGCCCGAGCTGCAACGGCAATGCAGGAGGGTGGCACCTGGATATCTCGCCGCTCGTAATCGATAGTAGGCAGCATGAACGGCAACCCAAATCTTTATTATGTTTTAATCTTCTTCCCTTTTTGCCGGCTTATCCTGGGTCTTTGCGAATTGTGAAGTGATCTTTTGTAAACTTTTTGATACCGAGTAACATCATCTGGGGGTCTGAGAAAAAGGACGGGGATCCCTGCAGAAAGCTTAAAAGATAGCAGCCGTTTCTCAGCTCGACCTTCTCACAGCCGCGAGAATGGCTGCATTGGCAGGAGATGGAGAGATGCGAGCAGAAGGTTGGGAAAGCCGGGTGGGTCGCTGGTTGCCCAAAGCTACCCTTGTGGGAGTGGCGTTGATCCTGGTGGCGGCGGGCAGGCCGCTGCGCTTGGTGGGCAACGGTGAGAATATGGTGCTGTTTACCTGGGGTGGGGGAGTGAGTCCGACTGCTTTGCAGCCAGGGCTGCATTGGGTGCCGCCTTTTGTCTCGCGCACCGTTACCTTCGACGTAAAAACTCAGGCTCTGACCTGGAAGGACAACGACCCGACTGCTTATGCGCCGCGGCTGGTGGCCCTCTCTCAGGATGGGCAGCAGATTGCGGCTGAAGCGACGCTGCAATTTCGTATTCTCGATGCCCCCAAGGTCTACACCCAACTGGGGGAGAACTACTTGGATCGCATCGCCCCCATCGTCCGGTCGGTCATCTTGAATGAGACCAGCGGCTTTTCCGCCCAAGCTCTCTATTCCACCGAACGCCCGCTGCTTCAAGGACAAATTCGCGAACGGGTGGCCCTTTTGCTGAAGGAATACGGCATCGAGGTTTTGGACTTTCTGCTGCGGGATGTGGATTTCGATCCCGATTTTGTAGCCGCTATTGAAGCAAAAACTATCGCCGAAAACCAACTGGCGCAAAAACAATTTGAGATCGAGCAGGCGCGCCAAGATGCCCGCAGCATCATTGCTCAAGCCGAGGCAGAAGCCGGCCAATTGCGAGCCAAGGCCCAGGCCCTCACCCAGAATCCCAAGTACCTAGAGGTGGTGAAAGCCTCGGTTCTGGGATCCCGGCTGGAAACTTTGATAACCAAATAGAAAACCTAATAGAAAAAGGACTCCGTCCCGCTGACGCGAACAGTTTTCGGGCCTGGCCCCATCTGCTCCAGCTCTTCCCTCAGACCTCAAAACGGGATCAGCCACTATGTATTCAACAGAAGAAGCACACCAGAGTAAAGTTGGTTGGCTAACTTTGGGCGGGATTGCCCTCTTGGCAGCTTTGGGGATGCTCCGCGCCTGCCTGTATGTCACTTTGCCCGGCCATGCCACGGTGGTGTTTAATACCCTTTCTGGGTTGCAAAAGGGGCGGGTAGAATTGCCGGGAGTGATGTTCCGGATCCCGGGGATCGAGACGCCAATCACCTACAGCGTGCTCACCCGCGTTTGGGAGTTTACCAACGACCCCCACTCGGCCAATGCCATCAGCAATGCCATTGCAGTAAACACGGCGGACGGGCAGGCCTTTGCCGTCGATGTGGCCATTGCCCTCAAGCCCAACCTTGCCACTTTGGACGAGCTGCACGCCACCATCGGCGAGAAGTATCTTTCCACAGTGGTGGTGCCGGTGGTGCGCTCCAAGATCCGCGATATCTCTGCTTCTTTCGATTCCGAAGATTTTTACCGCAAAAGCCAGCGCACAGCCATCGAGCAGCGGGCCCTGGACTTGATCCGCCAAGAGATGCCCACCGTCAACCGCGATGGCCAAGCCCTGCCCCTGATCCAGGTAGAGGGCCTCTTTCTGGGCAACCCCGATTTTCCACAAGCCCTGCGAGATTCCATTGAACGCAAACAGGTGGCCTCGATTACGGCACAAACAGCAGCAGTGCGGGCGCAAATTCAACAAAAAGAAACCGAGCGGCTGTTGATCCTAGCGGCAGCCAACCAGCGGGCCATCGAGCTAAAGGGACAGGCGGCAGCGGAAAACGCGCAACTGGCGGATCTGCTGTTTTACGAAAAGCTGCAGGAGCGCATCCAAAACCCGGCGGACTCACTGCCACCTCTGCGCATCATTCGCGTCGAGGGGGATGCCACCGTGTTCCTCAACGTGGATCCCCGACAGGCAGCCGCGCAACAGGCCCAATAGTCAGGCCTGGCCACCCCGTCGGAGCTCCCAAGGCAGGGTGGGGTGGTGGGCAGCCGGCTGCGCCTTGGCCACAACAATCACCCCGGCCACCGGGATCCCAGCGGCAACCAAGACCTGCTGCGCTGCTTGAACGGTGGAGCCGGTGGTGTAGATGTCATCCACCAACAGAACTGGGGTGGCGGGAGCGTGCTGGAGGGCAAAGGCGCCTGCCAGATTTTGCTGGCGTTGCAGCGGGTTGAGCTCATATTGGGCCGCCGTGGCCCGCACCCGCACCAAAGCTTCAGGTAAATGTCTTAGACCCGTCCGCTCACAAAAGGCTTGGCTAATCAGGGCCGCCTGATTGTAGCCCCGTTGCCGCAGGCGCTCCGCATGCAGCGGGATGGGGACGACCGTATAGTCCGAGCCGTAGGCCCTACGAGAGCCTGAAGAGGGTTGCCGGCTTTCGAGCCAACGGGATCCCAGCCATTCCCCCAAAACCGTGCCTATGCGCCGCTGTCCTTCATATTTCAGGCAATAGAGAGCCCTGCGCAGCGCTCCCCGGTGGATCCCCCAAGCATAAAGCGGCCAAGGCGAAGTGGTGACCGGCCAAGAGTCGAGCCGCTCCGCCTGCAACCGCCTCTGGCAATCTCGACAAAACACACCCCTAGCGGGGCGCTGGCAGAGCGGACAGGGAAGCGCAATCCACCAATCCAGCCACTCCATGGCCAAGTTCCACGGCTAGCCTCAGTCTAGCCGAAAGGGGAGGGCTAGAGAGCTGACAAAGTTGACGGCGGGATCCCTGCTTGCTAGGATTAGGTACTGCTGAATCATCAAGACTAGCCCTTGTAGCCAACCCATGCCCACCATTCAGCAACTCATTCGCGAAGAGCGCAAGGCTGCCACTCGCAAGACCAAGGCACCTGCCCTGAAAGGATGTCCGCAGCGGCGGGGAGTTTGCACCCGAGTGTACACGACAACGCCCAAGAAGCCCAACTCGGCTTTGCGGAAGGTGGCACGGGTTCGCCTCACCTCTGGCTTTGAAGTTACTGCTTACATCCCCGGCATTGGCCACAACCTACAAGAGCACTCGGTGGTTATGATTCGCGGCGGGCGGGTCAAGGACTTGCCTGGCGTGCGCTATCACATTATTCGGGGCACGCTCGACGCCGCAGGAGTGAAAGACCGCAAGCAAGGCCGCTCCAAATACGGGGCAAAACGGCCCAAGCCTGGCCAAGCGCCGGCCGCCACTGGCAAGAAGAAATAACAGCTTCCTCTAAACGTCAGCCTTTGTATCCTGCCTTCAGCTTCTAAGCAAGTTCCACAGCTCCTATGTCTCGCCGCAACCGTGCCCCTCGTCGTGACGTACCCCCGGATCCCAAGTACGGGAGCCGTTTGGTTACCATGCTGATCCGCAAGTTGATGATGAGGGGCAAGGCTTCTCTTGCCGCCAGGATCCTCTACGACGCCCTAGAGATTGTGCGAGAGCGCACCGGTCAGGATCCGCTACCTGTACTGGAAAGTGCTGTTCGCAACGCTACCCCCTTGGTGGAGGTGAAAGCGCGGCGGGTGGGTGGCGCTACCTATCAGGTGCCTGTGGAGGTAAGAGCAGAGCGAGGAACCTCGTTGGCGCTGCGCTGGCTAGTCACCTTTTCCCGAACCCGTCCAGGGCGCACCATGTCTGCCAAGTTAGCCAATGAGATTATGGATGCGGCCAACGAAACCGGCAACGCCATCCGCCGGCGAGAAGAAGTCCATCGCATGGCCGAGGCCAACAAAGCCTTTGCCCACTACCGCTACTGAGCCCTGCTGGCCGAGCGAAGGAGGATGTTGCTGGGATCCCTTCCCATCTGCTGAGATCTGGGCTGGATCTGGAGGAGAAGGGGCAAAAAAAGACTAGAATTGTAAAGGTTTTTTTAGTTTGCCCGAGTCGCAGGGCGACGAGGATTGGGAGGTTGACGTGGCACGCACAGTTCCCCTGGAACGAGTTCGAAATATTGGTATCGCGGCCCACATCGATGCCGGCAAGACCACGACCACAGAGCGGATCCTCTTCTATTCCGGTCTGGTGCACAAGATTGGCGAGGTTCATGAGGGAACCACGGTAACCGACTGGATGGCTCAGGAACGGGAGCGGGGCATCACCATCACGGCCGCGGCCATCACCACCCGTTGGACCAAGCGGGATCCCAAAAACCCCTCCCAACCTCTCGCTGGCGCGCCGGAATACACCATCAACATCATCGATACGCCAGGGCACGTGGACTTCACCATCGAGGTGGAGCGATCGATGCGGGTGCTGGACGGGGTAATCGCCGTCTTCGACTCGGTGGGGGGCGTGCAGCCGCAGTCGGAAACCGTCTGGCGGCAGGCCAACCGCTACAACGTGCCCCGCATCGCCTTCGTCAACAAGATGGATCGCATGGGGGCCAATTTCCTTAAGGTTTATAACCAGATTCGGGAGCGCCTCAAAGCCAACGCCGTGCCCATCCAACTGCCCATCGGGGCCGAAGACGAGTTTCGCGGCATCGTCGATCTGGTGCGCCTGCAGGCCAATATCTACATGGATGAGATCGGCAAGGACATTCGCCCTGCCCCTATCCCCGAAGAGATGAAGGATCTGGTGGCGGAATACCGGGCCAAGCTGGTGGAAGCGGTGGCCGAGACCGACGAGGCCCTAATGGAGAAATACTTTGCCGAGGAGGATCTGAGCGAAGCCGACCTCATGGCTGGTCTGCGCAAAGGCACCATCAGCGGCCAAATTGTGCCCCTGCTGTGCGGCTCTGCCTTCAAGAACAAGGGTGTGCAGATGCTCCTGGACGCAGTGGTGGACTACCTCCCTTCTCCCATCGATATTCCCGCCATCAAGGGGGTACTGCCGGACGGGTCGGAGGTGTCGCGCAAGGCCAGCGACGACGAGCCCTTCTCCGCTCTGGCCTTCAAGCTGATGAGCGACAAGTACGGAGACCTCACCTTTATCCGCGTTTACTCTGGGGTGCTAACCAAGGGCACCTATGTGCTCAACTCCACCAAAAACAAAAAAGAGCGCATCTCCCGCCTGGTGGTGCTCAAAGCGGACGAGCGTCTAGATGTAGATGAGCTGCGAGCAGGCGATCTGGGAGCTGTGTTGGGCCTGAAAGATACCACCACCGGAGACACCCTCTGCGACGAAAACGCGCCGGTAATCCTGGAGTCCCTATATATCCCCGAGCCGGTGATCTCCGTGGCCGTCGAGCCCAAGACCAAGGCTGATATCGACAAACTCTCCAAAGCGCTGCAGGCCCTGGCCAAGGAGGATCCCACCTTCCGCGTCTCGGTGGATCCAGAGACCAACCAAACCATCATCTCCGGCATGGGCGAGCTCCACCTGGAGATTCTGGTGGATCGGATGCTGCGGGAGTTCAACGTAGAAGCTAACGTGGGCAACCCCCAAGTGGCCTACCGCGAAACCATCCGCAAGCCAGTTAGCCGCGTGGAAGGAAAGTTCATCCGCCAGACTGGCGGCCGCGGCCAGTACGGCCATGTGGTCATCGACCTGGAGCCAGCAGAACCGGGTACGGGGTTCGAGTTTGTCTCCAAAATTGTGGGTGGTGTCATCCCCAAAGAGTACATTCCGCCTGCCGAGCAAGGGATCCGCGAAGCCTGCGAGTCCGGGGTCTTGGCTGGCTATCCTCTGATCGATATTCGCGTCACCCTGGTGGACGGCTCCTACCACGAGGTGGACTCCAGCGAAATGGCCTTCAAGATCGCCGGCTCGATGGCGCTGAAGGAGGCTGCTCGCAGAGCCAACCCCGTCCTGCTGGAGCCAATGATGAAGGTGGAGGTGGAAGTTCCCGAAGCCTTTGTCGGGGATGTTATTGGAGACATCAACGCCCGTCGCGGCCAGATGGAGGGGATGAGTACAGAGGGTGGCATCTCCAAGGTCAATGCCAAGGTTCCCTTGGCGGAGATGTTTGGATATGCCACCGACATCCGCTCCAAAACCCAAGGGCGGGGCATCTTTACGATGGAGTTCAGCCACTACGAGGAAGTTCCTCGCAGTATTGCCGAAGCCATCATCGCCAAAAGCAAAGGAAGTGGAGTAACCAACTGAAATTAAAAGGAAGTGACGATTCATGGCACGCGCTAAGTTTGAACGTACCAAGCCGCACGTCAACGTTGGCACCATTGGCCACGTCGACCACGGTAAGACGACGTTGACCGCCGCCATTACTATGACCTTGGCTGCTTTGGGTCAGGCCACAGCCAAGCGGTATGACGAGATCGACGCGGCGCCAGAGGAGAGAGCCCGCGGTATTACCATCAATACTGCCCACGTGGAGTACCAGACGGAGAAGCGTCACTACGCCCACGTGGACTGCCCCGGCCACGCTGACTACGTGAAAAACATGATCACGGGCGCAGCCCAGATGGACGGGGCCATCCTGGTGGTCTCGGCGGCCGATGGGCCAATGCCGCAGACGCGGGAGCACATCCTGTTGGCCCGTCAGGTGGGGGTACCCAGCTTGGTGGTCTTCCTCAACAAGGTGGACATGGTGGACGACGAGGAGCTGCTGGAGCTGGTGGAGCTGGAGGTGCGGGAGCTTCTCTCCAAGTACGACTTCCCCGGCGACGAAATCCCAATTGTCAGGGGATCCGCTCTCAAGGCTCTGGAAAGGATGCAGGCCAACCCCAAAACCCAGCGGGGTGAGGATCCCTGGGTGGACAAGATCTACGAGCTGATGGATGCGGTGGACTCCTACATTCCGACGCCGGAGCGGGATGTAGACAAGCCCTTCCTGATGGCAGTGGAAGATGTTTTCTCGATCACCGGTCGCGGTACGGTGGCGACGGGCCGGATCGAGCGGGGCCGCATCAAAGTTGGCGAAACCGTGGAGCTGGTGGGATTGCGAGAAACCCGTTCCACCACCGTTACCGGTCTAGAGATGTTCCAGAAGACCCTGGACGAGGGGATTGCTGGCGACAACGTCGGCGTGCTGCTGCGGGGTATTCAGAAGAACGAGGTGGAGCGGGGTATGGTGCTGGCCAAGCCCAAGACCATTACTCCTCACACCCAGTTCGAGTCGGAGGTTTACGTCCTCAAGAAGGAAGAGGGCGGACGTCACACTCCCTTCTTCGCTGGCTATCGTCCTCAGTTCTACGTGCGTACCACCGACGTCACCGGCACCATCACTTCCTTCACGGCTGACGACGGCTCTAAGCCGGAGATGGTGATGCCCGGCGACCGTGTCAGGATGACGGTAGAGCTGATCCAGCCCATCGCCATCGAGCAAGGGATGCGCTTTGCCATTCGCGAGGGCGGTCGTACCGTAGGGGCCGGTGTGGTCTCTAAGATCCTGAAGTAAGCGGCTTTCTCCTGGCAGGGATTGGGCGCTGGTCACTCCAGGCAAGCTCGATCCCTGCCATTTTTTTGAGTACACCCTACCTTCTCTCTGACTATGGCTACCTTGACGCAACAGAAAATTCGGATCCGCCTAAAGGCCTACGACCATCGGCTGCTGGATACTTCCTGCGACAAAATTGTGGACACAGCCCGCCGTACGGAGGCTGTGCCGGTTGGCCCGA
Source organism: Synechococcus sp. H60.1 (assembly GCF_047462335.1). Classification (NCBI taxonomy): domain Bacteria; kingdom Bacillati; phylum Cyanobacteriota; class Cyanophyceae; order Synechococcales; family Synechococcaceae; genus Synechococcus; species Synechococcus sp. H60.1. Next base: position 34,094 of record NZ_JANSJA010000036.1, on the reverse strand, counting down.
TCCCTTTGCCGACGCGGCGTCGCCTCTACTGTGTGCTGCGTTCCCCCCACACGGATAAGGATTCGCGGGAACATTTTGAAGTTCGCACCCACCGCCGCATTATCGACATCTACTCCCCCTCTTCCAAAACCATCGATGCTTTGATGAAGCTGGATCTGCCGGCAGGGGTAGACATCGAGGTGAAATTGTGAGGCTCCGCTTGGGGATCCAGCGCTAGGTGAGGCAAGGGGGCAGGTGGTGACAACAGCGGTCGAGCAAGAAGGACGAGAAGAGGGCGCCGCCATTGGTGAGGGGACGGCGGCTCCTGAGCCCATCCCGGTCTTGGTGGTGGGAGCTTTGGGCAAGATGGGGCGGGAGGTGGTGCGGGCGGTGGCCCAAACCCCCGACATGAAGTTGGTGGGGGCGGTGGCCCGTTCCCAGTTGGGCGCGGACATTGGTGAGGTGTTGGGCCTGGGATCCCTGGGAGTAGAGATTACCGAGGATCTGGCAGGTCAGTTGCTGCGGCTGTCGCAGCGGAGTACCCGAGGTGTCATGGTGGACTTCACCCATCCGCGCTCCGTGTATGAAAATGTCCGCTCGGCCATTGCTTTTGGGGTGCGGCCGGTGGTGGGGACGACGGGCCTGACGTCGGAGCAGGTGGAGCGGCTGCGGGATCTGGCAGACAAGTCCGGTGTGGGCTGTCTAATCGCGCCCAACTTTGCCATCGGCATGATCCTGCTGCAGCAGATGGCTCTGCAGGCGGCCCAATATTTCGATCACGTGGAGATTGTCGAGCTGCACCACAACCGCAAAGCCGATGCCCCCAGCGGCACGGCTCTACAGACAGCGCAACGGCTGGGACAACTGGGCAAAGCCTTTAACCCGCCCGAGGTGGAAGAAAAGGAGCTGCTCCCCGGCTCGCGGGGAGGGATCCCCGGCCCCAATATCCCCATCCACAGCGTTCGCCTGCCGGGGCTAGTCGCCCACCAGGAGGTAATCTTCGGCGGCATGGGGCAGACGTTGACCTTGAGACACGACATCACGGATCGGGTGGCTTTCATGCCGGGAGTGATCCTGGGCATTCGCAAGGTGCTGCAGCTCAAGGGGCTGGTCTATGGCTTGGAGCAGGTGTTGAGCTAGCTGCTCAGGGGCGGGATCCCAGCCTCGTCCAGGATGTGCGGGATGAGGTGTTCGGCCTTGACGGCCATGAGGTGTACGCCGTGACAGATCTGGCGAGCCTGGCGCACCTGTTCGGCAGCAATGCGGATCCCTTCTGCCAGGGGATCGGGGGCATCGGCCAGCCGCTGGATGATGGCGTCCGGGATCTGCACCCCCGGCAAGTTGCGGTTGATGAAAAGGGCGTTTTTGGCGGATTTGAGCAGGAAGATGCCCGCCAGGATAGGCTTGCCGGCGGGGCGGCCCAGCTTGTCCATGAAACGCTCCAGTTGCTCGAAGTCGGTCACCATCTGGCTTTGGAAAAACTGGGCTCCGTTCTCCAGCTTGCGGTGGAAGCGCCGCTCCAGGCCGGAAAAGCTGCCGGACTGGGGTTCTACCGCTGCTCCGGGGAACAGGCAGGTGCCGCCGTCGGGGAGGGGCTTGCCGTTGCAGTCGAGGCCGTTGTTGAGGCGTTGGATAAGCTGCAGCAGGCGCACCGATTCCAGGTCAAAGACCGGGCGGGCGTCGGGACAATCGCCGATGTGGATGGGATCCCCGGTGAGGGCCAACACGTTGCGCAGGCCGAGGGCGGAAGCTCCCAACAGATCTCCTTGCAGAGCCAAGCGGTTGCGATCCCGACAGGCCAGTTGCAGGATGGGCTCAATGCCCGCCTGATGCAACAGCAGTGAGGCGGCCAGGGGGCTCATGCGGGCCATGGCGCGGTTGGAGTCCGTGACGTTGATGGCATGCACCCGACCCTTGAGCTGCTGGGCAAGAGACAGCAAGGTGCTGGTGTCGGATCCCTTGGGGGGGGTGATCTCAGCCGTGAGCAGAAATTCCCCCCGCTGGATGGCTTGGGCAAAGCGCGACGGCGGTGAGCAGGTCAGGGCCACAATTCTGGGAAGACCGAAAGAAAAAGCAGTGGGTTGGCCTATTATCGACTGTTTTGGGAGGGTTTTTCCAGCCGAGGCGCTGCTCCATCTTTTCTCAGGGCTTGGCTGAGGGCGAAGGGCTGGGCAGGGGTTGCACCCGCATTTCTCCCAGCCAGAGGGGGGGATCCCCTTGGTGCAAACGCTGCTGCCAGTTTGTCGCCGCCGCGGGCGGGATCCCCTGCGGACCCAGGGCCCAGCTCCAGCCAATCACCTGGGGCCACCGCCGGGCTTCCAAGCCTTCCAAAAAGGACTGGGCAGCTTCTGCGTCGGGGGGCAGGCCGCTGAGAATCAGGGGCAACTGGGGGTTAAAGGCCACAAGGCGACGGTAGAATGCTTCAAAAGCCTCAGGATCCCCCTTCACCTCCAGGCTCAGCCAGTCCACCCCTGGCAAGGCGGCCCAGGCAGACGCTGCCTCGTTATCCGCTCCCTCCAGCTCTAGAACCCAGAGCAAATTGGCATCAGAGCGCAGGGTTTGTATCAGGTGACGGTAGGCCCGTCGTTGCAGCTCGGTATCCCCGTCCCCAGCAGCTATGGCCAGGATAATCGGGGTAGCAAAGCGCTGGATGCCCCGGGCCCAAGAGCGCAAGGTCTCATCCTGTTCGCCCGCAGCCAGGGAAGAGAGGTGGGCCGGCTGCAGCCGCAGGCGCAGGTAGGGAACGGAGCCGCTCTCCCGCAGCCGATTGGCCAGGGGCTGGGGAAAATCCTGCCGCGGATCCCAGAGGTGCTCCACCGCTGCCCAGGCAGGGGGCTGGCCGATGGCCTGGCGATAGGACAAGAGCTGCTCCCAAGTTGGCATGCCCGACCAAATGACCCCATGATACAGCCGGCCCGTGGGGGGCGGCAGCGGCCTGCCCCGCTGAAAAGGGGCAGAATCGGGCGGGATGGGGGAGGTGAGGACAACCTGCAGCCGCAGAGACGGTGAGGGGGCAGGGGCGTCGGCCTCCGGTAGGGAGAAAGGGAAACTCCACGTGCGCTCCTCGAACCGACCTTGAGTAATCTGGCGGGCATAGAAGTCCTGAGGGGGCGGCAGCGGCTCGAGAGCCTCTTCCCCTAAGAAGGCTTTTTGGACGGCTAGGCGCACCCCCTCGCCAGGGTGAATCAGAGGCGTGGTGGTATCCAGGTGAAAGCTGCCGCTGAGGCGGGTAAAGGTCTTGTGGGGCTCAACTCGGAAAGAGAGCGTGAGCTGGTCAGGCCGATAGGTGCCCACGGCGGGGGAGGAAGGGGTGGGGAGCGGGGATCCCCCCGGCTGCTCTGCCAAGCTCTCGCAGTCGGTGCAGGGAAGGAGAGCCTGCGGGTGGAGAGCGATGGGAGCCTTGCGGGCGGATTGCAACTGCTCAGATGTGATCACAAAGCTGGCCCAAAGGTGCTTCAAGCGGGGATCCCGGCCGGGTGGAATATCGGAGAAAGTTCGCCCTGGGGGTGTAGCCGTGCGTGTGCCGGCAGCCGTGCCATCTAGGGGCACCGTGGAGAATGCGTCGCTGGAACATCCCCCCAGCAACACCAGCGACAGGATTAGCGGCAGAGTCCCTAGGAGCAGGGGCCTAACGCTGGGTTGTAGCGGCGGCGATCCCCAAACCATGAACTCACCTCAATACACCACCCCTCCGCGTCCGCTTGGCAGCGGCTAGAGGGATTCTCGCCCAGCAGCCTCAGCCTTGGGTTTGATCCCGATCACAACTTGGCCACAGCAGAGCCCGCCGGCACCGCCCAAAGGCGAGCTCAAGGGGTTGAGCTCCGGCAACAGCCGGCTACCCCTGCGGCACTGCCGCCGCTTCCGGGTAGATGACCAACATTCCCTCGTAGAGGATTTGGCCGGGCTGCAACTCCAGGCGATCGATGCGCACGCCTGGATCCAACTGAATGGGAAAATCCGCCAGGCCGGGGATGGGGATCTCCTGCCCTTCGCTCACCCACAGGGGATTGACCAGCCGCAACTGGTTGGGGCCCTGGGCCTGTAGCCCGGTTAGCACCGTAACCGGCACCTCCACCCCCTCGGGAGTCACCAATTGGGCCTGGATGCGCAGCCGATTTTGCTCCAAGGTGACCTGGGGCTGGCGGATCAAGAAGGGCACCGCTTGACCTCCAAAGGGCAGTTGCACCTGTGCCTGGGCCAGTTGAGACTGGATGAGGGGAGCCTGAAGGGTGCGGTTAAGATCGTCTTCGGTGAGGCGCAAGCTCACCTGCACCGGCACGGGCGCCAACAGTTGCAGGGGGCTACGTCCTTGGATGGCTTCCCCTACATTGAGGCGAATATCCTGGCCCTGCAGCCGCAGGTGGCTGACCTGGAATCCCTGATAGATAAGGTTGTCTCCCGACACCTGGGCCTGGGGGATCTGGCCGTTCAAAATCTGGGCGTCGGAACCGGCGATCTGCACCTGCAAGTTGTCGACCTGCTGCACCTCAGAGCGAATCCAGGCGGCCACCAAAGGGCTGAGCAGGGATCCGGCAATCTGGGCAAATCCGGGCCAAGGCCAAAACATAGTGGGCAAGCCAAGCAGCAGTGCCAATCCTAGCCGCTGCCCTGCTGGCGAGAGCCGCTGGCGGCGACGGGCTGCAAGAGAAGAGGGATCCGGGGCAGGCCGACGGCAAGACGGGAACAGCACGGGGTACCTCAGGAGCGACGACAGGCAACATTTCTCTGGCCAAACTATGACTAGGCTAAGGCAGGACTGCTCCACCGAACAGAGGGATCCCCCGCACACTTGGAGGAGCTACCCATCCGTCAACTGCCACCAAAGATACCCCAGCCGCAGGTAGTGAAGCCGCAGCCAGGGGAAAGGGAAAACGCGCGGCGGCTGGCGAAAGAGGGCGCTAATCTGGGGTCGGACGCTGGCCACCTCCTGGGCTAGGATTTTGCCCGCCCACACCGCTGTGGCCACGCCGCTGCCATGGTAGGCCAGGCCATACCACAAGCTGGAATCCGTCGGCGAAGAACCGATATGGGGGTGAAGCTGCCGCGAAAGGCAGACCAGGCCGTTCCAAGCGTACTCGATCTCCACCCCCTCCCAGGCGGGAAAGAGACGGTAAAGCTGCCGAGTCATCCAAGCCTGCAGGCGCTGTCGTTCTGCCGGAGTATTGCGGGTGCCGCCCCGCCCCCCAAACAGCAGGCGCCCGTCCGGCAGGAGACGGTAGTAGAACAGCAGCCGTCGTGTGTCGTAGATTGGCGTCGGATCCCACCAGCCCTGAGCCCTTCGCTCTGCAGGCGTCAGAGGCCGGGTGACCAGAATGTTGGAAAGCACCGGCAGGAGGGATCCCGCCAGTTGGGGATACAGAGCCCCTGGAGTGTAGCCATTGGTGGCGATAACCAGGTGCCGCGCCCGCACCGTTCCCCCCGGCGTATGGCAGAAGTGTTGGGATCCCGTCTTTTCCCAAGCGACAACAGGGCTGGCGCTGTGCAATCGCGCCCCCCACCTTTGAGCTGCCTGGGCTAGCCCTTGGATAAGCTTGAGGGGGTTGAGGCCAAACCCCACTCCGATGTGCAGAGCGCCATGGTTCTCTTGGCTATCGAAGCCCCGTTCTCGCAGCTCCTTGGGACTGAGGAGCTGGGCCGGGTAGCCGGCCACCTGGGTGTAGATTTGGTACTCGGCCTCCAATTCCCGCCAAGCGCTGGGGCGGTGGGCCACCGCGTACCAACCTTGACCCTGGGCATCTAGGGAAAAGCCCTCGGTAGTAGCCAGCTCTTGGACGGTTTCTACTGCCTGCCGCTGATCCCGGTAGTAGCGCTCCGTCTCTGCCAGGCCTATCCGCCGTACCATCTGGGTGTGGGTAAGGTAGCTCGCCCCCACGCCGCAGAAACCGCCGTTGCGCCCCGAGGCCCCCCAGCCGAGGGATCCCGCCTCCAGCAGACAGGCCGAGATACCGTGATCGCGGGCCAGGTGCAGGGCCGTCGACAGCCCCGTCAATCCTCCCCCCAGGATAGCCACCTCGGCCTCAACTGAGCCTTGCAAAGGCGCCGGATATCGCCAACTGGGATCCGCGATCGTGCTGTCCCAGTAGCTGCCAACCGGATAGGAGGGATCGTAAGTGCTGGCCGGATAAAGAGTTGTTTTCAAGCCAAAAATCATACAATCAGACAAAAGCAGCAGCTCAGCAGGTGGTCAGAGATGATGGCGCGGAGGGTACTCCCGTAGGCCAGGGCGGATCCCAGCCAAACCACCGCCACCATGGTCAGAAGCAAAGATATCCAGGCTCCTTTTTCCCGCAGACAGCCCTTGCCCTCCGGCTCAGAGCTCTCGGAAAGCAGTACCTCTACCCTTGGCTCGGAAAATCCAGAGGCCAGAACTAGCACCTACAGCCGTGGGTCATTTGCCAAGTAGCTTCACCAGCAGAATGCCGAACAAGTACAGGAACGTCACGGCGCCAGCCAAGAGACTTTGGGTGAGGGGATCCGTCGAAGGCGTGAGAACGGCTCCCGCCACCACCGAACCCAGGACAACATAGCGCCAACCCTTGAACATCTGCTCAGCAGTTACCAGACCCAAGGCTCCCAGCAGCGCCTGCAAAATCGGCACCTGAAAGGCCAAGCCAGTGCTGAACATCAGCAGCAGCACAAACTCAAAGTAGCGGTCGATGGACCAAGCCTGATCCACCACCCCTTCGCCATAGCGAATGAAGAAGTTGAGCGCCGCCGGAATGAGGAGGTAATAGGCGAAGACCAAGCCAGCCACAAACAAAAGGCTGGATCCCAACACCACCGGCCCCAGCAGCCTGCGCTCCTTCACGCTCAGCCCCGGCAAGACAAAGCGGGCAATTTGGTAAAGCACAAAGGGCGTGGCCAAGAGCAGCCCCGAATAGGCCGCCACCTTCATAGAGACGAAAAAATACTCGCCCGGCGCCAGTTGCAAGAAGGTCACCCCTTGAGCAGGCACCTCCAGCAGGGCGACGATGCGGTTCACCACCAGAAAACAGGCGACGATACATAAGGCCACCGCAATTACACTGGCCAAGAGGCGGCTGCGCAACTCCTCCAGATGCTCCATCAAGGTCATCTCGACCTCGTAGGGAAACTCCGGATCTGGCACCCGAGCAGGCTCAGGCGTTGACGGAGCTTGCTGCGAGGATTCGGTCTCAGAGGCAAGGGTCATGGGCCGACGGGTAACGAAACCTTTCCCGCTATCTTAGCCCTGCCCCCCCCTCAAGGAAAAGCGCCCGCCCACTACATGCTTCTCTTGCCAAGATGCTCCTGGCAGGGACATCCTCTGCCGCTAAGCCCTGCCAGGCGGGAGCTGCCACTGCCCAAAGTTTCTGCTTCACCAGACTAGCATCCTTCCTAGTCAGAAAACGGTTGCCCCACGGCCCTGAGCCATCTCCCTGGCGCAAGCAGCCGCAAAGTTCCCCCTTCAGGTGTCATGCCAGGTCAGCAAGTCCGTCGTTCCCGCGAGCGGTTCCTAGACTTGCAGTAATCCTCTCTTTTTGGACTGCCCACCCGGCATCTACAGCCCCTTTGAGTCCAGCTAGCTGAGCTTTTGAATGGGCGCGATGCGGGGATCCAAAATTTTTCGGCCAACGGCGGGAAATTTCACGGCCAAGGTAACCTGGTCACCACTACCAAAGATGTGAGTAATTTGCCCCTGGCCAAATTTGGGGTGTTGCAGGCGATCTCCCACCGCCCACTGCTGGGGGCCCTGACGGCGAGCGGTCTTGGCCTTGGGCGTGGCCGCAGCCATGTTGTCCGCGGAGAACGAAAGCCCCCTGCCTCTCTCCCATTGGATCAGCTCTTGGGGCAGCTCACTCAAAAATAGAGAGGGGATGGCAGATTCGCGGTTGCCGTAGAGCCGCCGTTCGCTGGCGTGGCAGATAAACAATTGCTCGCGGGCGCGGGTGATGCCCACGTAGCAGAGGCGCCGTTCCTCTTCCAAAGCAGCGGGATCCTCCAAAGCCCGAAAATTGGGAAATAGTCCCTGCTCTACCCCCACCAAAAATACGACCGGGAACTCCAGCCCTTTGGAAGCGTGCAACGTCATCAACGAAACTTTCTCAGCTCCCTCCTGAAGGTTGTCCAAATCCGAAGCCAAAGATACATTGCTCAAGAAAGCCTCAAGGCTGGGCTCCTCCTGTTCTTCTTCAAATTGACGGGCGGCGTTGTAGAGCTCCATTACGTTGGCGACTCTTTCCTCAGCCTCTCCCTGGGCCTTGAGATCTGCCAGATAGCCAGAATCCCGCAGCAATGCTTCCAAAAGAGTGGCAGCAGAAACCTGAGCCACTTGTTTGTGCCAATGTTCGATGAACCGGACAAACTGGATGACCGGCTTGGCGGAACGCCCCACCAAGTTGGTTACAGCAGCCTCGTCGCTGAGGAGAGTCCACAGGGGCACATTTAAGGCAGCCGCCGCTTCGGTTAGCTTGTCCAGAGTCGATTTGCCGATACCCCGCCGCGGCACATTGATAATGCGCAACAGGCTAAAAGAATCGGCAGGGTTGAGCACAACCCGCAAATAGGCCAGCACATCCTTAATCTCTTTGCGATCGTAAAATCGCGGCCCGCCCACCACGGTGTAAGGGATCCCCCAGCGCAGCAGAACCTCTTCAAAGGGGCGAGACTGGGCATTGGTGCGGTAGAGAATGGCAAAATCTCCCCAGGAAAAGTTGGGATTTTGGCTGTGTAACCTGCGGATGGTGTTGACTACAAACTCAGCCTCAGCGATCTCGTCCTCCGCCTGGTAGCAAACGATGGGATTGCCCAAGGGGCGAGTTGGCCGGAGAACTTTATCAATGCGCTCGGTGTTTTTCTCAATGAGGACGTTAGCTGCCTGCAAAATAGTAGCTGTAGAGCGATAGTTTTCCTCCAGCTTGATCAGGGTGCGGGTATCGTCATCTGGGAGGCCATCGCCAAAGGTCTCTTGAAACTCCAGCAAAATGGTGAAGTCTGCCCCACGAAAGCGATAGATGCTTTGATCTGCATCTCCCACGACAAAGATCGACCGGTTTTTCCAATCCAACTGAGATCTGCGGGTCTCGCCGTTGGTGACCAGCAGCCGGATCAGCTCATACTGGGTGCGGTTGGTGTCTTGGTACTCGTCCACTAGAATGTGCCGGAAGCGCTGGTGCCAGTAAGCCAAGACCTGCTCATTTTGGCGAAACAGCTGTACCGGGATCCAAATTAAGTTGTCGAAGTCGAGGGCGTTATTGGCCGCCAGTTGATCTTCGTAGAGCTCGTAAACCTGAGCCAGGATGCGGCCCCGGAAGTTGGGCTGGTGGCGCTCCAGATCGGCGGGAGTCCAACCCTGGTTTTTGGCCTTGCTGATGGCGTACCGCACCGATCTTGGATCGAACTGGCGCTCATCTAAATTGAGTTGCTTAGTTACAATCTCTTTAACCAGGGATTGGGCGTCCGACTCATCGAAAATTGAGAAGTCACGAGTCCACTTGCGTCCCTTGGGATCCTGGTACTTTTCAATCTCCAGGCGCAAGACTTGGGCAAATAGGCTGTGGAACGTGCCGATCCAGAGGGGCTTAATCCAGCGGCGGTAAACGCTGGACTTCAAGCGCGTTGCCTGGGCCGGCTCCAGTTGCGCAAGTGGGATCCCAAACTGCTCCTGTGCCTCCTGCTCGGCAAAAAGCTGCTCGATGCGCTCCTTCATTTCGCGGGCGGCCTTGTTGGTGAAGGTAACAGCCAAAATCTCCTCCAGATCCACCCGATAGTGGCGGATGAGGTAGGCGATGCGGTGGGTAAGGGTGCGCGTCTTGCCGGAACCTGCCCCCGCCACCACCAGCAAGGGGCCGCAAAAGTGTTGCACCGCTTGGCGTTGAGAAGGATTGAGGCCATCCAACAAGGAGCCAGAAGTCATATCTGCCGCCAACGAGAAACTGCTTTCCATTATGGGCGCAGGCTGGCTGGCAACCCAACAGGCTTGGGAAGCCCAAAAGGTACTCTAGAGCGCCAAAGCTAAAGATGAAGATTAGTTAAGATTTGGCCAGCTCACCCCAGAACTTGCTGCTATGAAACGAGTTTTGCTTAGTTGCGGGGCCCCACCTAATTGCTGCCCGCTTGGCTTTCCAAAAAGACTGATCGCTTTGGGGGTTGCTACCTTTGCTCTCCTCTCCGCGGGCCCGTTGGCTCCAGCTCAAGCCGGCAACTGCCCCAGCAAGGGCAGTCCCAACGCCTCTCTTGATCTCAAGCTGGAAAGCGTTGCCGGGGATCCACTTGACTTAAGCAGTTCCGACGGCCTGCAGGTGCTGATCTTGACCAACAGCCAAACTCGCTCCCAAGCGGAGGCCCTCTCCAAAAGTTTGGCCCTGGAGTTTGGGCAAAATCCCCGCCTGCGCCAGATCGTGCTGATAGACGGCAGGGGGCTGCTGCTGGTGCGCAATTTGGTTTTGCAGGCCATTCGAGACAGCGTGCCGACGGATCCCCGCTTGGTTTCTCCGTTTGTCTATGTCTCGGTCGATTTCGAGGGATCAGCCATCCAAAAACTGCAGGAGGTGGCTGCCGAGGTGCTGCCCGGGATCGATTTTCGCCGCCAGGCCGCCTTGCTGCTTTTGGACAGTCAAGGCACCCTCCTGAGCGGGTTCGCCGATCTGGAGCAATCTAACCTCCGCATTCGCCAGTGCATTCGCACGCGCGTTTGACGGCCTTGGATCCCGCTTTTCCCCTGCCTCTTCCCAACCGCTAAACTGGTTTAGCAGAGCTATGGACAACCTTAAAACGGCTGGGTGCCGGGATCCATGCGCCACCAGCTCAAGACCTTAAACCAAATCCTCGACTACAAGCTAGCCGATCTGCGGCTGTTTGGCCGCGCCGAGCTGAAGGGTCAGGTGCTGAATGTGCTGCTGGAACGGCTGCCCGGCGATGTGGTGGACACGCTGCAGGTGATGGAGGTGGTGCGCAGCGCTGTCGAGGCCTCACTGCTGCAGGGGTTGCGCAAAGTCAACGTCTACCTCTGGTGCCGTGGTCAAACTGAAGCAGCGCCGGAGTGGAGTGAAAGCTTTGTGGTTGAGCCGTTGACCCTGAGCAGGCCGGAGGGAGCTTGGAGCCGCGCCTCCAGCTACCGGCAAGACTATCCCACCATGCGGGTGCTGCTTTTTGGCTTGGGCCTTTGCCTGGGTGGCCTCTACCTGCTGGGCTGGGAGCGGACGAGCGGGATCGACTGGATCCCAGTGGCGTTGGCCTTCGGCTTGGGGGTGATCTTCCCCTGGCTCAAACGCTCCCTCAACCAGTGGGTTCATCCTCTGTTCCTACGCCTCGGCCTGGGGCTGGGGCTGGTCTTGTTGGGCCTGGCAGTGGCGTTGATCTGGCGGCAGGGTTGGAGCACTGCCTATGGGATTCTCACCCTGCTGGCTCTTCTCCTGCTGGGGCTGGGATCCTGAGACCTCTCAATCGGCGGTGGTGCCGCTGAAAACGGGCAGGGCTGGCCCTGTCATCCACACGTGTTGGGTGTCAAGATCCCAGCGAACCTCCAGGCTGCCTCCCGGCAGCTCTACCGTGGCTTGGGGCTTGGCCCGCTCTTCCAAGACGGCAGCTACTAGGGCGGCACAAGCCCCTGTTCCACAGGCCAGCGTCGCCCCTGCCCCTCGCTCCCAAACCCGCAGCCGCAGGCGGTTAGGGCTGAGCACCTGCACGAATTCGGTGTTGGTGCGCTCCGGAAAGGCGGGGTGATGCTCAAACAGGGGGCCTACCCTTTCCAGATCCAGCTCTTCCAGGGATCCCTCCTCCTCGAGAAAGACCACGCAATGGGGGTTGCCCATGCTCACCGCCGTCACCGGCCACTCCCGCCCGGCCACTGGGAGCGGTTGCCGAATCACCTTCTCCTCTGGCCCGGCCAGCGTGGTGGGAATCTGCTGGGCCAACAGGCGAGGGATCCCCATGTCCACTGTCACCAGGCCATCGGGCTGCACCCGCGGCACAATCCGCCCCGCCAAGGTGTGGATCTGGTAGGCACCATCCTGAGCGGGGATCCCCAGATCCTGTAAAAAGCGGGCCAAACAGCGGATCCCGTTGCCGCACATTTCCGCCTCCGAGCCGTCGCTGTTGAACAGGCGCATGCTGAAATCGGCCCCCGCCTGCCCCGGCAGCAGGAAGATAACCCCATCTGCCCCCACGCCAAAGCGGCGGTTGCACAGGGCAACGGCCTCTTCTGGAGTCAGACAGGGCTGGGACTGGTGGCGGTTGTCCACCAAGATGAAGTCGTTCCCCAGGCCTTGGTATTTGTGGAAGGGGAGACGAGAGGGTAACCGAGCAGGCATGCACTGGAACCGCAAAACGACCGGCTTCAATCCTCGTGCATCTCGTAGGGATCCTGCAAGTTTTTGGCAGGGGGGCCAAAGGCCGTGTAGATGGCAAAGGCGGTGATGCAGATGGTTGTCGCCGCAATGGCCACAACCAGCGAAAGGGTGGATTCCATAGCTAACTCTTCAATTCTGAGAGAATCTCCCTACATATTACACAAGTTTACAATTCATTGCCGGCGGCAAAGGGAAGTGACCAGATTCTGTTAGCGTGATCTTAAAAGGAGGCTGTCTGGCTGGGATCTGCCGCCGTGCTGACCTCCGACTGGGTAAACCTGTCCTCTCTTTGACCTAGCGCGAGAACCTATGGCTATTCGTACCAAACTGGGCGATCTGCTGCGTCCCCTCAACTCGGAATACGGCAAGGTGGCCCCTGGCTGGGGCACCACACCTCTGATGGCGGTCTTTATGGTGCTGTTTGGCATCTTTTTGCTGATCATCCTGCAGATCTACAACAAGTCGCTGCTCCTGGAAGACATCAACGTCTCCTGGGAGAGCCTCAGCTTCTAGTTCTTCTGGCTGCCGCGGGCTGTCTAGGTGGTGTACTCGGCGTTGATGCGTACGTAGTCGTAGCTGAGATCGCAGCCCCAGGCAACGCCCTGGCCAGATCCCTGGTGGAGATCCACGGTGAAGACTACTGGGTCTCCTTTCTTTAGGTACTCGGAGGCTGCCTGGCGATCAAAAGCCAAAGGCATTCCCCCCTGCAACAGCAGAAAATCCCCCAGGCGAACCTCCAAGCGACGGCTGTCAAAGGGGATCCCAGACCGCCCAGCAGCGGCGGCCACTCGTCCCCAGTTGGGATCATTGCCAAAAACTGCTGCCTTCACCAGGGGAGAGCTGGCGATCACGCGGGCCATCTGCCGGGCCGACCTATCGTTGGGAGCTCCCTGCACCCGGATCTCCAGCAGCTTGGTGGCCCCTTCCCCATCGCGGGCAATGGCCTTGGCCAGGTCAATGCAGACCTGAACGACCATCTCCGCCAGAGTCTGGGCCGCTTCCGTGCTGGCCTGCAGGGGGGGGATCCCGCTTTGGCCATTGGCCAGGGCCAGTACCATGTCATTGGTGCTAGTATCCCCGTCCACGGTGATTTGGTTAAAGCTGAGGTCGGCAGCCTGCTGGAGGAGCTGCTGCCACAGGTGGGGATCTACAGCCGCGTCGCAGGTCAAGAAAGCCAGCATCGTCGCCAAGTTGGGGTGGATCATGCCGGATCCCTTGGCAATGCCTCCCACCCGGATGGTGTAGCCGTCGATCTCGGCCTCTAGGGCTGTACTCTTGGTTACCAGGTCGGTGGTGAGGATGGCGCGGGCGGCGCTCTCTCCTCCTGTGGGCGAGAGGCTGTCGATCAGGCGGGGCAGGGCTGCCTCGATTTTGGCCATTTCCAATTGCCGCCCGATCACCCCTGTCGAGGCAGTGAGCACCTGTTGGGCCGGGATCCCCAGCCGTTCTCCTACCCAGAGAGCCAGTTGGGTGTTGTTGCGCTCCCCTTCTTCTCCTGTACAGGCGTTGGCTTGGCCGGCGTTGCAAAGGATGGCCCGCACCGGTTGCCCTTGGGCGAGGATCCTTTGGTTATAGGTAACACAAGCGGCCTTGACCTGGTTGGTAGTGAAAACGCCAGCTCCCACTGCATTGCAGTCAGAGACGATCAAAGCCAGATCGGCAGCTCCAGAGGGCTTGAGGCCGGCAGCCACGCCAGCAGCGCGGAACCCTCGTGGGGCGGTAACGGCGCCTGCAACCCGTTTAAATTGGGATCCCATAGATTCTGGGGCTAAGGGGTGATCGGCATTATCATACCGGCTTGCCGCTCAGACCGGGGTTCAGGGTCAGGGCTGGCAACTGGCAAGTTTTGCCCAAGAAACTCTCTGGAAACCACATCTGAGGGAGGGCGGGGGTTGACCCTCCCACCGCCTAAAGGTGGGGAATTCTTACGCCGTTCAACAACGAACTCGTAAAGACGCTGTCAAGACACCTCTAGACAGTTCCTTGAGGCAAAGCTCCAAGGTTCTGCTTGCTTTTCTGTTCGCGTCAGCGGGACGGAGTCCTTGCAGGTTGGCTGAGATGTTAGTCTCTCCCGGACGCTTGCCACTGGCTGAGTTTTTCACCGTTTTAGGGGCTCGCCTGGGAACAGTACCACCTTGGTAGCAACCATACCATTGATGAGCAACTAAAGTTGCTGACGGGATTTTCCGTCCCGCCCTCAAGTCCAGGGCTACCCAGCTATCCCTCTGTGTTTTTTAATGGTACTGAGCGTCCTTCTCTTTCTGGATGGAGAAGGGATCCCTTTGTCTTCTGGTCTGGGAACCACGAGCCATGTCTGCCTCTGTCATTACCCTTAACCATGTCAGCAAGGTCTATTCCAATGGCACGGTGGCTTTGCAAGACATGAACATGGCCATCCAGGAAGGGCAGTTCGTCAGCTTGGTGGGGCCCTCTGGCTGCGGGAAAAGCACGGTGCTGCGGCTGATTGCTGGGTTGGGCCACCTAACCACGGGATCTATCGAATGGGGGCAAAACACCTCCCAGGGGCAACCCAAATTGGCCTTTGTGTTTCAGGAGCCGGCCCTCATGCCCTGGGCAACGGTGATGGACAACGTGCGCCTACCTCTGAAGTTGGCTGGTGAGCCCCAGCCCAAAGCCGAACGAGAGGTTCTGGAAGCCCTCCACCTGGTGGGCCTGCGGGGGTTTGAGCGCAGTTTTCCCCGCGAGCTGTCCGGCGGTATGCGCATGCGGGTTTCCATTGCCCGCGCCTTGGTAACCAAACCCCAGGTGCTGCTCATGGACGAGCCCTTCGGCGCCTTGGACGAGATTACCCGCAGCAAGCTGAACAGCGAACTGCTCGAGTTGTGGCAGGAGAAGCGCTGGACGGTGATTTTTGTTACCCACAACATTTACGAGGCTGTCTATCTGTCCAACCGCGTGGTGGTGATGGCAGCCCGCCCTGGGCGGGTGGTGGCGGATATCCCCATTGAGGCACCCTACCCCCGCTCGGAAGAGTTTCGCACCTCGCCCCTTTACAACGACTATTGCCGGGAGGTCGCGACCCGTTTGCGGGAGGCCATGCGCGACACGGATCAGGATCCCTACCTGTGCCCCCTCTCTGCCGGACGGCTGCGCTGACGGGATCCCCCTTTGGCGGCATTCCTGGTCTTAGAGCCCTTGATTCCCCCTCCACCATGCTAAGTCCTTTCAGTTTCCTTCTCGATTGGCTGTCTCACCGGCTGGGATCCCTGCTTGGCACACCGGAGCGCTCCTCTGGGCCCTGGCTGGATAGCGATCTGCCGCGACTGAACAGCGCGGTGGAAGAAAAACTCAGGCCCCAACCCACTGATGCGGCTAAGGTGTCTGGCTCTGCGCCGCCGACCTCCGGGCAAGGATGGGATCTGCGCAAGTGGTTCAACCTGGATGTGATTGCCCCTGGGATCGTCGGGATCCTTTTTCTGGTGGGCTGGGAAGTGGCTGTGCGGCTAACGGGGGTGCCCCCCTATCTATTGCCGGGGCCGATTTTGGTGGTGCAAACCCTGGTGCGAGACTGGGGATCCCTTTTTCCTTCCCTTTTGATCACCCTGCAAATTACGGTGGTGGCGTTCCTTTTGGCCACGGTCTCAGGGCTTTTGTTGGCGATTTTGTTTGCCCAGAGCAAATGGATTGAGCGCAGCCTCTTTCCCTATGCGGTGATTTTGCAAACAACGCCCATTGTTTCCATCGCGCCGCTGATCATCATCTGGCTGCGCAACAATACGTTTGCTGCAATGGTGGTTTGCGCTTGGATTGTCGCCTTTTTCCCAATTATCTCCAACACCACCCTGGGATTAAACAGTGTCGATCACAACCTGCTCAACCTGTTTCAACTGTACAAGGCCAATCGCTGGCAAACCTTGATCTACTTGCGTCTGCCCAGTGCTCTGCCCTATTTTCTGGGGGGCCTGCGCATTAGCGGTGGCCTTTCTTTGATCGGGGCCGTGGTGGCGGAGTTTGTCGCCGGCACCGGTGGGCAACGGGCCGGGATCGCCTACCAAATCTTGATCTCTAGCTTTAATTTGCAGGTGCCTCGCATGTTTGCCGCCTTGGTGCTGGTTACCGGCCTAGGGATCCTGATCTTTGTGGCTTTGAGCGCTTTGTCAGACAAGATATTGGGCAGATGGCACGAGAGCGCTGTGCGCCGCGAGAACTGATTTTTGCCATAGAGCCGGCAGAAGCGGTTTCGCAAAAGGCAAAAACTGGGAATTCCCGGCAACAAAAAGGCTCAGGTTGCAGACCTGAGCCCATCTTGACCTGTTATTGGCAGATGCCAGGAACCAGACTCGAACTGGTGACACGAGGATTTTCAGTCCTCTGCTCTACCAACTGAGCTATCCCGGCTCTGGAACCATTATTTTAGGATGCCGAGAGGGCTTTTGGCAACGGGTGGCGACCCTCACTTTAGCCAATTAGCTTTTCCAGGGCATCCATCTGGGGGATACAGAGGATGTCCCGCTGCCGATCCCGGCGGATCAGCTCCTCCTGCTCCAGCTTGGCAAGGACGCGGGTAACCGTTTCCCGGGCAAGGCCACTCAAGCTGCTCAGCTCCCGATGGGGCAAATTGGGGATTTCTACCCCCTTGCGACCGACCCACCCCCGCGACTCCGCCAAGAAGAGCAGGATATCGGCGACGCGAGCGACGCTGCTGGCCTCCCGCAATTGCAGGCGACGGTTGATCTGCCGTAAACGTCGCGACATGAGCTGGGCAAGGCGGATGGCAACCTGCGCATCGGCAGCCAAAAGAGCCAGAAAGTTCTGGGCCGACAGACAGCAGACCTTGGTGGCTGTCAGGGCAATCACATCGCTGGAGCGGGGCGCCTCGTCCAAGGCGGCCATTTCCCCGAAGATCTCCCCTGGGCCAAGAATGGTGAGGGTAACCTCCCGGCCCTCCAGATCGTGAGTGCGAATCTTGACCCAACCCTCTAGGATGAAATAGACGGCGTTGCCCCAGTCGTTCTGTAACAGGATGGCCTGGTTAACAGGGTGGGAGCGCAGCGACATCTGGCGAGCCAGCGGCTCTAGCACTTCAGGGGAAAAGCCTTCAAACAGAAACATCAGGCGTAAATCTTCAGCCCTTACCTCGCTCACCCTTGGCTCCTCCTGCACCGCCTCGATTCTTGCCCAACTCTCTTCCCAGAGAAAAACTCTTCACCTGACCGCCGCCTGGGATCCGGATCCCTGTTTAACAGGGGCTGCGGCCAGCCTCTAACCTGGAAACGGCAGAATGCACTTTGCTGGTAACCATTCTCCCGAGGTTGGTCAGTTTGAGTCGAGACCTAGCTCCGCTGCAGTTGCGCTTGCCAATCTTGGCTGGTATCCAAAACCTGTAGAAAACGCCGCTCCCCCTCGGAAAAGTCCTGCCACTGCGCCTGCTGCTGGGCAAGGAGATCGGCGGTGGCATCGGCAATGTCGGCGACGTTCAGCAGCTCACCCGGGCCCGATGAAGGGAGTGTTCGCCGTTGTAGGCGCTCTCGGAGGACAGGTTCAGGAGCATGGCAGTAGAGGATGCGCAACGGGATCCCGCACTGTTGGGCCTGTTCAATCGCCATGCCCCGCAGCGCTTGCCGGTCAAACTTGGCGTCCAGAATCACGCTGTAACCTTCCCGGGCCAAATCCACTCCCAACTGCACCAGGCGGCGATAAGTCTTGTCGGTCATCTCGGGCGTATACACCTCTGGCCCCCCCCGCTGCCGCAGAGGGATCCCGGCCAAGTGCTTGCGCACGGCGTCGGAGCGAATGTGGATGGCCCCCCGCTGGCGGGCCAGGTAGCGGGCCACCGTACTTTTGCCTGCTCCCGACAGGCCAGCCATCAAAAACAACTGCCCCTGTTTGGGAAGGGTGTATTCCCAGGCCAGGCGGTAGTAGCGGGCGGCAGTGTGGAAGGCATTGGCTTTGGAAGCTTCCGAGGCGGCAGGATCGTCCAGCAAAAAAGAGGTGACCTTGGCCCGCACATAGGCCTGGCGATTGAGGTAAATGGGCAAGATCTTTAGTCCTTCCCAGTCACCCGTTTCTTCCAGATAGGTGTTCAAATAGGCATTGCCCAGATCGGGGCGGTGGCGAGCGTCCAAATCCATCACCGCATAGGAGACGTCGTACATCGTATCCACAAAGCGGAAGGCCTCGTTGAACTCAATGCAATCAAACAGCAAGATCTGGCCTTCCCACCAACAGAGGTTGCCAAGATGTAGATCCCCGTGGCCTTCGCGGATGCGGTCTTGGGCCATCCTCTGGTAAAACAGCTCCTGCCGCTCGGCAAAAAAGCGATCCGTGTAGGCTTGCGTCTCCCGATATTGATCAACCGTCTGAGGGCCGCCGATGTAGCGCTGGGTTTGGGCGTAATTCTCGTCGAAGGCCTCCCGCACCCGCTCTGGCCGGCCAAAGCTGCGAATGTAGTCGTTGGTCTCCGCCTGGGCGTGAAAGGCCGCCACCGCCCGCCCTAGCTCCTCCATCAAGGCTGGGGTCAGCTCCCCCCGCTCGAGGAGGTTGCTGAAGAGTTGCTCTTGGGGAAACTGCCGCATTTTGAGGGTGTACTCCACGGGCTCGCCACTGCCGTCAAGCTGAAACCGGCCCTTGGCTTGCACAATGGGCAACACCTGTAGATAAAGCCCCGGCGCGCCGCGCTGGTTCAGGCGCAGCTCTTCTTGACAAAAGTGGCGTCGCCGCTCCAGGGTGGTGAAATTCAAAAAGCCAAAATCCAGAGGCTTCTTCACCTTATAGGCGTAGTCCCCTGTCAAGAAAACGTAGGAAATGTGGGTTTGGACGAGCTGAATCGGCTCCCGCACCGGATGGGGGTAAAACCCCGGCTCCAACATCGCTTGGATTAGCGGCGGCAGGTGGGCATCGGCCATAAAGATGGAGACGGAAAAGTCAGGGATCCCCATTTTCCTCCAAATTGCCCTCAGCTTAGTCTCCCAAGGGCAGGGCGGCCGCTTGCGGTGAAAGACGGATAACGCTAATCCCCTGTTTGACCAAAGTATCTTGAGCGGCAGCAGAAAGGGCGTAGGGCCAGACCAGATACTTCGTGTTGATGTAGTCTCGCCCCCGTTTGGCCAGGCTCACCTGTTCAGAGAGCATGCGCACCTCCGGTCCGCGGGTGATGATGGCTTCGGCGCGGCGGATGCGTTGCATCAGTTGGCTGAACAGCTCTTGGGGCTGCTGCACGAAGACCACAATGGCCAAGTCACAGGGGTTGTAGTAGTTGCCGCTGCCGCAGAGGAGCAGGGCCTCGCTGGCGAGAACAAGGGTCTCCTGGTCTCCCAGAACCACCACCGGGTAGAGAAAGGTGCGCACGTCCTCCGGTTGCCAGTGATTGAAGGAGTAGCTGTCCACCTCTCCCCGCACCCAAGAGGAGATGGCCGGAAAAACCGCTTCGCTCAGCAGCCGATAGGCCGTCTGCGGTCGCCCTAGCCAGCAGAGGGCATTCTCGTAGAAACTCTCGTTCTCCAACAGGTGAGGGGTGAGAGGAGTGGCCATAGACTCGGATCCGGGCAGGGCCTCCTCCAGCATGCCTAGTCGGAGATGGTTAAGGCAATTTTGCCCAAAACGGATCCCTGTTCCAGCAGCCGGTGAGCGGCAGCCGCTTCGGCCAGGGGAAAGGTGTGGCTGAGCCGGATGTGCAGTTGGCCTTGGTCAATGAGGCGGGCGCACTGCCGGAGGATCTCCGCCTGGTTTTGCCGGGCAACGATAAGGTTCTTCAGCATCGGGGTGAGCATCAGCTCAAAGCTCACTCGCAAGTTGCGGTCGCGGGCCACCCGCCAATCGGTCTCTGGGGCTGGCGCCAGCAGGGTCACGAGATCGCCGTACACGCGCACGGCAGGGAAGGTCTGCTCCAGCACTGGGCCGCCAAGGGTATCGAGAGCAAGATCCACTCCCTCCTCCTCCGTCCAATCCAGAACGGCTCGCACAAAGTTGGTCTGGCGATAGAAGATGGGCAAGCTGGCTCCCAGGGAACGGACAAACTCGGCCTTTTCCGGCGTGCTCACAGTGGTAGCCACTTGGCATCCCCGCAGACGGGCCAGTTGGATGGCCACATGGCCGACACCCCCTGCCCCGGCGTGGATAAGCACCTTTTGGCCAGCCTGCAACCGTCCCCGGTCGTAGAGGGCTTCCCAAGCGGTGATCAGCACCAGGGGGGCAGCGGCAGCCTCGGCAAAGCTGAGGGACTTGGGCTTGGGAGCGACAAAGCGCTCATCGACCACGATCAGCTCGGCGTAGTTCCCCGCCTGCCTGCCCAGGCCGCCGTGGCAGAAGTAAACTTCGTCTCCAACTTGAAACTGCCTGACCCCAGATCCTACGGCTTCTACAACGCCGGCACCATCACATCCCAAAATGGCCGGCATCTCTTCGGGGTAGAAGGTGCCTCGCCGCCGCAGCTTGGTGTCGATGGGGTTGACGCCGGCGGCCCTAAGGCGGACACGTAGCTCCCGCTCGCCGCGGATCTCAGGGTCGGGCACCTCCTGAAGCTGCAAAACCTCCGGCCCCCCGGGCACGCTCATGAGGATGGCTTTCATCTTCTCAGGTGTTCAGGCTTGGTTTGGCTCGACCTGCTGCCCCGCACTTGCCACTGCGCTACCGAGGATACACCGGCAAGGGGGTCTCTGAACAATGGTTAGCTTAATCGGCGGGAAGCCCCGCATCGTATTGGTGAATTGTGTTGACTCAAGAGCCAATCCGTGTCGGGATGAAAGCCGTTCGTCCTACAATTGAGCAAAACAAGTTAAATCTCTGGAGAGTTTCCCGCCGTGGGTTGCATGATAGCAGCACGCTGAGACCTCTGTATACACAAGTCTGGGAAGCGTGAAGCCCATACGCTATCGGTTGGCGCAGCGTGGCGTAAGCCATGTTGTGTTGACTCAACGAAGATGAGTGTCGGGAGTTGTTCACTAGCATAAGCCAAGAGAACCGCGCCTGGGAAGGCAGGGATCCCTTACATTGCCCAGAAGGATAGCTTGCTAGCCCCGCGCCCGTAAGCAACTTTAGGTGCTCGTCAGTAGTATAGTTGAGTATACTTGCCGAGAAGGCGTACCGTTCCCAGGCGAGCACCTAATCACGGTGAGAAACCCAACCGGTGGCAAGTGGCTGGGAGATGACAACGTCTCAGCCAACCTGCAAGGACTCCATCCCGTTGACGCGAACAGAAAAGCAAGCAGAACCTTGGAGCTTTGCCTCAAGGAACTGTCTAGAGGTGTCTTGACAGCGTCTTTACGAGTTCGTTGTTGAACGGCGTAAGAATTCCCCACCTTTAGGCGGTGGGAGTGTCAATAAGCTTCGGAGTTGTGGAGGCAAGCGCTAGCCCATGCCCGTAGGTGGTTCTGGCTCTCTCGGCGGCAAGGCGCGGTCAAAAGTAAACAGAGGTGGCCTTGGATCGGCCTCCTGGCTCTGCTGGGGTAACCCAGCCTATTGGGATGCTGCTGGGTTAATGCTCTTGGGGAGCCTGCTCATCGTCTACCGCTGGCGGGGCACCCTGCCGCTGTTGATTAACCCCGCCTACGTAAACGTGGCTCTGCTGGCCGGCCTGTGCCTACTGGGCCTGGGGATTAGCCGGTGGCGGGGGGCCAAAGTCGCGCCCTCGGAAAGCCATGTCTCCCTGTTGGGGCCGCGCCTGGGGGCGGCGCTCTTGATCCTGACGGCGCTGCTGGGGTTTTGGGTCGAGCCCCGTCCCCTCTCCAGCCAGACGGCCCTCAACCGGGGGGTATCTCCCTATCTGGGTGCCTCTCGCAGCCAGCCGCAGGCTTTTCGTCCCAAGATTGACCCACGCCAGCGCACCCTGCTGGACTGGGTGCGCAGCCTGGATGTCTACCCAGATCCCTATACCTATGAGGGCCAGCCGGTGCGGGTGCAGGGGTTCGTCGTTCCTGACGAGCAACCTGACCACTTTGTCATCGCTCGCTTTTTGGTGAGTTGCTGCGCTGCCGATGCCTACCCGGTCGGCTTGCCAGTGCGCTGGTTCCGCTCGGAGGAGCTGGCTCCGGACAGTTGGCTGCGTCTGGAAGGACGAATGGCCGTGGAGCAACGGGATGGCCAGCCTCAGTTGGTAATCCTGGCCGAGCAGGTGGAACCAATGCCGGTGCCGGCCAATCCCTACGCCGACGAGTAGGTTAGATGTCGGTTTCGCTGAGTTTAGCGCTCATGTAATCGAAGGGCTCGGCCACAAAGCTGTAATCCTCGTCGGAGCCGAGCAGCTCCAGGGTGCGCTGCTTCATGTTCTGGATCCCGATCACCGTCGGAGCAATCGGCACCCCCAGGGAGTTGTAGGTTTCCCGCAGGCCAGCCAGGACGCGCTCGTCCAAGATGCTGGTATCAGCAGCCACCAGGGCGTAGGAAGCGTAGCGCAGGAAGTAGTCCATATCCCGCAAACAGGTGGCGTAGCGGCGGGTGGTGTAGGCGTTGCCACCCGGACGGATCAGATCTGGCACCTGGGCAAACATAGCCGCGGCAGCCGTCTTGACAATGTCCACCGAGTTGAGGTTAATCACCTTCACGGCCTTGATGCGCCGCAGACCCGAATCGTAAAAGGCCTTGAGCGCGTCCATGGCATTCCGATCCAGGTAGCGGCCTGTCAGGTCGTAGGTTTTGATCAGTGTGGTTACGGCATCCCGCATATCCCCAACTCCGTTCCTGTAACTCTATGTAAAAGTAGCTTGAGATGAGAATTTTGCCGGCAACGTCCAAAGGCCAGCCTTGGAAAATCGAGCCAAAGCCCAACACCGGCAGCGCTCCAAGCTCCCCACTTGCCCCCAGAAGTTTAGCATGCGGGGGGTTCTTTCCTGCCTTCTCCTGAGACAATGGCAGATGTTGTTACGAAAATGTAACCTTTCTGCAACGCTCTAGGGATCCGGCAGCAGCACCCGCAGTGGCCTGAGCAGCCTGCCTTGGCAGTGTCCCAACCCTAAGAACGCTCCTTGTTGGCTCTTCACCCGCAGAGTCTCGGCAGTGGCCTGAGCAGGATCCAGGGGAATGGCCTGACCTTGTTGCCAGCGCTGCGCCTCAGCCGGAGACAAGGATACTGAGTCCCAACCGCGAAATCCCCACTCAATCGGCAGCAGGGCGGCGGCGGGATCGGCAGATCCCTGCCACTGCTCCAGGGGCAGGCTCTCTTGGATGCGAAAGGGGCCACTTTGCAACCGTCGCAGGCGGCTCATCAAGCCTCCGCAGCCCAATTTCTCTCCCAGGTCGCGGGCGAGGGCGCGGATGTAGGTGCCAGGGCCACAGGCAATCTCCAGATCCACTTCCGGGAACTCGCCAGGGCGCCAGCCCAGGATCTGCAGGTGCTGAATCACCACCCGCCGCGGCTCCAGCCCCAGTTCTGCTGCCTTTGCCCCGGCCCGGGCCAGCTCATAGAGCTTTTTCCCCTGCCGCTTGATGGCGCTGTAAAGAGGCGGCACCTGCTCAATCTCGCCGACAAACTCCTGCAGACATTCCTCCACCTGCTCGCGGCTCAGCTCCGGACAAGGGGATCCCACCTGGATCTGCCCCTCGGCATCGTCGGTGTCGCTGCGCTGCCCAAAGCGGAAGGTTGCCCGATAGACCTTATCCCCCGGCAGAAAGGCCAAAAAGCGCGTCGCCCGCCCTACGGCAATGGGCAGAACTCCCGTTGCCGCCGGATCCAAGGTGCCACCATGCCCCACCTGGCGCGTGCGCAAGACCCGCCGCACCACCGCCACACAGTCGTGGGAGGTGAGCCCTGCTGGTTTATCCAGGTTGAGAAAGCCCTCCAGGGATCCCATGCTGCGCATCACCCATCAGTAATTTTAAGATTTGTAACCGAACTGCCGCAGCGCTTAACATAGGGTTAATTTCTGTCTGCGAGCTTGAAGCACCTATGGCGCAATCTGGCCTATTCCCTCAGCCTATCTGGCAACGCCTGTTGATGATCGCCCCTTTCTTCCTGTGGGGCTCGGCGATGGTGGCAATGCGAGATGCCCTCTCCGAGACCACCCCTCTCTTTATCGCCATTCTGCGGCTGTTGCCCGCTGGGATCCTGGTTTTGGCCTTTCGGCTTTGGCAAGGGCGGGCCTCTGAGGCATCTCAGCCCTGGCATCCCCAGGGGCGGCGAGGGTGGCTGTGGGTCCTGGCCTTCGCCCTGGTGGACGGCACCTGTTTTCAGGGATTTTTGGCGCAAGGGTTGAGAGAGACCGGCGCCGGGCTGGGATCCGTACTGATCGACTCGCAGCCGCTGGCGGTGGCTTTGATGGCCAACTGGTTTTACCGCGAGCGGATGGGATCCCTGGGCTGGCTGAGTCTGGGGCTGGGTGTGGTCGGCATTGGCCTTATCGGCCTCGGCGGGGAAGGATCCCTGCAGGTGGGGGCTGGCGTCGTCTGGATGTTGCTGGCTTCCCTGTCGATGGCCATCGGCACCGTGATGATGCCCAAGGTGGCGGAGGTGGCCGATCCGGTGTTGGCGACGGGCTGGCACATGGTGTTGGGCAGCCTGCCCTTGATCCTGCTCTCGGCGCTAACAGAAAGCGAGCAATGGCAGCACCTGAGCGGCGCCCACTGGCTGGGCCTGCTCTATGCCTCCGTGTTGGGGAGCGCCGTGGCCTACGCCCTCTTCTTCTACTTCGCCTCCCAGGAAAACCTCACCGAATTCAGCTCCCTCACGTTTCTCACCCCCATCTTTGCCCTTCTCTTCGGCAGCACCTTCCTGGGCGAGACCCTGACCCGGCTGCAGTGGGTGGGAGTGGGCATTACCCTGGTCTGCGTGTATGTCATCAACCACCGGCAGGAGTGGCAGGAGCGCCTGCGCTTGGCCTGGCCAGGGATCCTCTCGGAGCTGGGCCTGGAGTTCAGCACCGTCGAGATCCGCGATGGCCGGCCCGACTAAGGGAGCCTTCTCCTAGGGGGGCAGGAACCCCATCGCCTCCCGCACCCTTTGCAGCGTTGGCTCGGCAACAGCGCGAGCCTTGGCGGCATTTTCCCGGATCAGCGCCAGCAGATAGTCTGGGTTGCTCCAGAGCTCTCGGTAGCGCTGCTGAATGGGCTCTAGGGTGGCGATAATGCTGTCGGCGAGGAGGGGTTTGAACTGTCCCCACCCCATCTCAGCGCACTCAGCCGCCACCTCCTCCTTGCTTTTGCCGGAGGTGAGCATGTAGATCGTCAGCAAATTGTGGGCCTCCGGGCGTGCCGGGTCGTCGAAGGTGATGCCCCGAATCGAGTCGGTCTTACATTTTTGGATCTTCTTGCGGATCGTGTCGGGGTCGTCTAGCAGGTGAATGCGGCTGAAATCCGAGGGATCCGACTTAGACATTTTGCGGGTGCCATCGGTCAAGCTCATGATCCGCGCCCCCTGCGGGCGAATCAGGGCCTCTGGGATCACAAACACCTCGCCAAAGCGGTCGTTAAAGCGGCGGGCAATATCCCGACACAGCTCAATATGCTGCCGCTGATCCTCCCCTACCGGCACATACTTGGGCTGGTAGAGGAGAATATCCGCCGCCTGCAAAATCGGGTAGCTGAACAGGCCAACGCTGGTCTCCTCCCCCTGTTTCTCTTTTTTTTCTTTGTATTGGATCATGCGTTCCGCCCAGTTCATGGGGGTAATGGTGGTGAACAGCCAGGCCAGCTCTGTGTGGGCGGGCACGTGGGACTGCACAAACAGCACACAGTGCTCCAGGCTAAGGCCACAGGCCAGGTAGAGGGCAAACAGAGAACGGGTGCGCTCCCTCAGCAGCTTGGGATCCTGGGGCACAGTAATGGCATGTTGATCCACAATGCAAAAGAAGTTCTCGTAGTGCTCCTGCTCGGCCACCCAGTTTTTAATGGCCCCCAGGTAATTGCCCAGGTGCAACTCGCCGGAGGGCTGGATTCCAGAAAGCGTGCGGGGCTTGGACATAGGAAAAGCAATCTCAAACGCCAATAAGAGGGGGGACGAGAACCCAGAAAGTCTTTGTTCAGGATATCAAGAGAGCTGCAACCCGTTGGTTTATGAGGGAAGAAAGACACCAACCCGAAACCATGGCAGACCCGGAGCCAGAACTGCTGCGTGCTGCCAACCACTACGTGCTGCTGATCCCAGGCCTGCCGGAGCAATTTCTCACCCCTGAGGAATTGCAGGAGTTCCTTGTGCAACTGCTGCAGGAGTATCCCCACCTGGTGGATGCAGATCTGGCCCGCTACCCCACCCCTCAAGCCCAGGCGCAGCGGCTTATCGACACAGCCTGTGAGGTGGAGGTCTCTCCCGGCGAAACCGTGCAGTGGCACCCTGTACGCCTGCGCAAGCGCCCCTCAGCTTCTTCTCGCCCAGGCCAGCATCCGGCTTAAGGCCACGCTCGGGATCCCACAGGCATGCTACAACGCAAAGAAGAGATACCCAGTCCTGCGCTCTAAGGGGGTCAATCATGCCGCGCAGCATGAAGAACGACAACTTCATCGACAAAACCTTCACCGTCATGGCTGACCTGATCCTGAAGCTGATGCCGGGGGTGAGTCCTGAACAGAAGAAGGCCTTTGCCTACTACCGGGACGGCATGGCGGCCCAGAGCGAGGGAGAATATGCCGAGGCCTTAGAAAACTACCGAGAAGCCCTGGCCCTGGAGCAAGACGACGAAGACCGCAGCTACATCCTCTACAACATGGGCCTGATCTACCAGAGCAATGGCGAACTGGACAAAGCCCTGGAGTACTACCACCAGGCCCTGGAGCTGAATCCCCGCCTCTGTTCTGCCCTAAATAACATTGCCGTCTTGCTGCACCACAAGGGCGAGCAGAGCCTGCAGGCCGGGGACGAGGAGACAGCAGAGGCCCTGTTCGATGAGGCAGCTCAATACTGGATCCGGGCCATTCGCATTGCGCCCAACAACTATATCGAGGCGCAAAACTGGCTCAAGACCACGGGACGCGCCAACCTGGAGCTGTATTGAGCTTTCTCCCAAGTGCCTGAGTTTAGCTAGACTGGTTAGACAATTAAAAGCTAGCTGAGTAACCCGGTAACCTGCCGGCAGGAGGGGAAGATGCTGAAACGCGAGGAAGTACGACACGTCGCCCACCTCGCGCGGCTGGAGCTAACCGAGGAGGAAGAAATCCAGTTCACCCAACAACTGGCAGACATCCTGGCCTATGTGGAACAACTGAAAGAGCTGGATACAGAAGGGGTAGAGCCCACCTTTCACGTGTTGGACATGGAGTTGCCCACTCGCCCCGATGAAGTGGAGCCCTACCCCGACATTGAAGGGATCCTGGCCAACGCCCCCGACCGCGCTGACATGTTCTTCAAGGTGCCTCGCATCCTCGAGGAGGAAGACTAGCCACCTTGCAGTGCGGCTACGAGCCACAACAGCTTTTGCTCTTCGGCGGGGGAGGGGGCACATCCAAAGCCGGGTTGCACTCAAAGAAGCCCAACGGCTTGAGCAGAAAGCCAATGTAGCTAACCGGCATCACCGGCCAGTCTTCGGTGCGGGGGAAGTGGTTGCAGCCAAAGCTGTACCAGAGCACCAGGCGGGTATTTTCTAGGGATCGGTTGGCTTGTGTCCATTTCACCAGCCCTTCCCCACCGGGGTGTTGGTTGGGGTAGTCCCCCGCCGGGAACTTCTCGCCAGGATGATAGGGCGTGGCCCAGAGGTGGTGGGCCAAATACCCTGCCCGTCGATACAGCCAGGAGTCGGGGTGGGCCAGGAACCGGACATTCTCTCCTGGGAGCAACTTGTAGGCCACCGGCTGCCCCAGGCGGTTGTGGCGGTTGGGGTTGACAATCTTCCAGTAGCGCCCCCGCAAGGGATCCACCGTTTGCTTGGCTTCCTGCTCAGTGCTCAACAAGGTGGAGCGGGCGCGGAAGGCGTTGCCGTAGGGGTTATCCGGCCCCAAGGGCAGCGGCTCGGCATGGACTTCGTAGAGGGAGTTGCCCGGCCCATCCACCGCCATGTCCAGGCGCACGGTAAAAAAGTGCTGGTGGTTGAGGCCAGACAATTGGGGCGCTACCAAGACGCCAAACTCCGGTTCCTCCCCCGGCAGGGTGGCGCAGGTGTTGATGATGCCGGTGAGCTTGGCCTCGAACTCCAGCGTGCCGTCCTGGTAGAAGTACCAGAAAAAGCCGTAGTCGTAGTTGCCGATGGTGGTAAAGAAAGAGAGCACCAGCCGCCGCGAGCGCCGCACCTGAGCTCGCTCCGTGCGCCAGTCGGTGTGCTTCCAGAGCACGCCAAAGTCCTCCTCGTGCATGCAGATGGCGTTTTTGAGGAGCATGGGCTCACCGCTGTTGCTGGGCAGCCAGGCATCGAAGTAGTAGATCTCCCCCAGGCAGTCGCAGCCCAGGCGCAGGGAATTGGCCTGCATGCCGATGCCGTATTCCCCCACGTCAAAGGCGTTCTTGCGACAGTGGGGATCCCGTGGATCCCCGTAGGGCACCACCATCTCGGCTACCGAAGCCCGATAGAGGATGGGGCGAAGGCGGCCCTGATCCTCATAGCTCACCTGATGCAGCACCAGCCCCTCGCGGGGGTTAAAGCTGATGCGCAGATCCCACTTCTGCCAGCGGATGTGGTGGCCTTCTACTTGGAAGCTCACCCCTTGGGGCTGAGTAATTTCCAAAGGCTTCAAATCTCGGCGAAACTCTTTGAAGAAGATCTCGTCAAAATTGCCATCTTCCGGGGGCAGAGGCCAGGGGCCGCGATCCTCCACCTTGATCACCTGCATTTGGTTGAGGTCAATCCAGGGGTAGAGGCCTTCGAGGGGACGGGCATAGCCATTGTCGTAAGGGGAAGTGCGCAGGAAACACAGACCCCGCACCAGCCGCCGCCCCTCTTCTTCCGGGATCCCAAAGTAGCCCACCGTCCAGTAGTCCACCATCACCCGCTCCACATCGGCAATGCCCCGCCGCTGCAGGGCGGCCAGAAATTGGGGATCCTCCTTGAGCAAGCGGTCACAGGCGTAGACCTCATCGTCCAAAAGGGGCGGCTGCACGCCGGGGACGAGCTGCCAAGAGCACACCTGCTGCCGAGAGAGGGAGACCACCGCCTCGTAGGTGCTGCCCTCGGCGGGATCCAACAGCACCACAAACGCCTGCCGATCCCAGGGTTGGCCCGGTTGCCAAGCTTCCATCCAGGGCCGCTCCGGCTCCTGCAGTTGGATGGTGACAAAGCGGCAGCGGGAAGCAAGAGGGCGCTCCTGACGCAGGATTTTGACCACTTGCCGGATTTCTTCGCCATTCAAGGGATCCAGGGGGTGGCTTGGCCATTCGGGCCGGACAGCCGCGGTTGTGGCAGAAAGCGGTCGCTCCTGCTCCTGCAGAGCAGGCTGAGGACTGCGAGGAAGTTCACAAATCACAGAAATAACCTTGAATTCTACAGAAAGTGAATTGGCTGGGTGACGATCCGTTGAAAAATGCCGCAGGGATCCCCTTGCCTGCCACCCCAGGTGCTCTAAGCTAGCCATCAGCCCGTACAGGACAACCTGACCGTTGCCACAGGCAACTTTGGCAACCCTGGCCGGCAAGAGGATAGGCTCAAAGAACTCGTTCTTGGGGACAACCTCACCTTCGCCAGCTAGCCCAACCTGAGGTTATCCCCATCCGTTGGGTTGTCTCTGCCCGCTAACCAAAGGAAGAGGGCAGCGGCACCTTGAGCAGCCGCGTTACCGCAAACCGAAAAATATCGAACAATCGCCAGAAACTAACTATAGGCTTCCGAGGGAAAAGATCCCCGCTCAAAAGCAGCAGCAATTTCTTTAGGCCAAACGTGGCATAGGGCAGCATAAAAAAGAATCAACGCTTCACGCAGGCTTAGGGCGCAGCCGCAAGGAAGGAGCTTGATGCAGCACTGCTCTCTTCTCAACGCGAACTCATTTCGGCTTGCCCTAACCCCACCTGCTAGGGGGATCCCCAGTGTTGGGATCCAAGGCGCAACTACCCATTACTATAGCAGAGGCTCCCCCCTCGGCCACAAGCTGCGGGCAAGAGTCGGCTCTCCGGATCTGAAGTTTAGCGTGAAGTAAAGAACTTGTATTGGCTAACACATCTTTGAGCAGAGTACT
>NZ_JANSJA010000036.1:0-3731 GCF_047462335.1 Synechococcus sp. H60.1 | reverse complement strand
GGCCAGAAGACGGCGGCTTTTATCCAGAGCATCTCTTTTTGGCTCTGGAGGCCACCCAACTGGGTTATTGGCAACTGGATCTGCGCAGCGGGGAGCTGAGCAGTTCCCCTCAGTGCAAGGCCAAGTACGGACGGGATCCCGGCGAGGAGTTCACTCTGGAGATGCTTTTCGAGAGCGTTCACCCCGAAGATCGCCAGAGGGTGAAGGAAGCTTTCCAGTTGGCGGGGCCTAGAGCATTGGAGGGGGATCCCAACTTGTCAGTTGAGTACCGTGCCCATCTCGCAGACGGGCAGGTGCGCTGGCACCTCTCTCAGGGGATTGTGCTCCTGGGGCCGGAAGGGGATCCCAGCCATGTTGTCGGGGTAACCCTGGACATCACCAAGCGCAAGCAGGCCGAGCTAAAGCTGCAGCAACAGGTGCAGCGGGAAAAACTGTTTAACCGGCTCATTCAGGCCATCAGCACCTCTTTGGATCTACCCGCCCTCTTTGAGGTAGCGGTGCAGGAAGTAGGCCAGGTTTTGCAGGCAGCGCGGGTTACCCTTTACCAATATCTGCCTGCCGAGAAGGTGTGGGTGGGCATTACCGGCCATGTTCGCTCCCCCGATGTGCCCAGTACTCTCCAAATGCGCATACCGGATGATCCGCAGATCCCAACCATTCAGCAGTTGCAGCAGCTGCAAGTTTTTCACGTGGCGGATCCCCAGCAAGTTTCCGATCCCTTTGCATTGCAGGAAAGGCAAGACCGCCAGCTCGGCCCTTGGCTAGGGATCCCGGTGGCCTGTCAAGGGAAACTTTGGGGCGCTCTAGCCCTGAGACGCCTGATCTCTGAACCCGATTGGCAAGAGGAAGAGATCGAGTTGGCCAGGGCAATTGGCAATCACCTGGCAGTCGCCATTCGACAGGCGGAACTTTACCAAAGGCTGCAGCAAGCCAACGTCGAACTGGATTACCAAGTGCGGGTGCGCAACGGCCAACTGCAGCAAGCCTACGAAGACGAGGCCCTACTGCAACTGATCACGGAAGAAATTCGCTCCAGCCTAGACGAGCACAAGATTTTGGAAACCGTGGCGCAGGAACTGGCCCTCAGACTGGGTCTTTCTGGCTGCATGATTGCCCTCCATGACCCAGAACGACAGGTTAGCGTTTTGGCCTTGGATTATCGACCTGGAGAAGGGATCCGCCGTTTTCCCCTGGAGATCCCCTTTGCCGATTTTGCCGAGGTGCTCCAGCAGCTTCAGGGTGGGCAGTTCTGCTATTTCAGCAACCTTGGCCACCCCTGCTGGCCCAGCTACGACCGCCACACGCTGCTGGTACTTCCCATTTGCGATGCTCAGGAAGGCGAATCTCTCCTGCTGGGAAATATTTGCGGCTCGCGTCCGCCGGGGCAGGTATTTGGCGAGCGGGAACAGCGCTTGATGCAGCGGGTGGCCAGCCAGTGTGCGATTGCCATTCGCCAGGCCCGGCTTTTCCAAACCGTGCAGCAGCAGGTGCAGCAGTTGCAGGAGCTCAACCACCTCAAGGATGAGTTTCTGCACATGGTCTCCCACGAGATGCGCACGCCTCTAACCAACATGAAGCTGGCAATTGCTTTTCTCTCCAAGGCCAACCTGACGGAGCGGGAGCAGCGCTACTTGCAGATTTTGGAGATGGAGACCAACCGCGAGCTGGACTTGATCAACGAGCTGTTGGAATTGCAAGCTATTGAAGCCGGAAACAGGGATCTCAATCTAACCTGGTTATCTCCTCAGGAGTGGATCCCCAATCTTTCCGAGCCCTTCCGGCTGCGAGCTGCCCAGCAGAACCAACAGTTTCAGTTGGAATGGGATCCCGACCTTTTGCCCCTCTGTACGGATGAGAGACTGCTGTCGCGGGTGGTGGGCGAACTTTTGAACAACGCCTGCAAGTACACGCCGGCTGGGGAAAGCATCTGTTTGCGCTTTAGCCAGACCCATCAACAGAACCGTCCCGGCTGGCTGATCGAGGTGCGCAATACGGGAGTGGAAATTCCTCCAGAGGCGCTGCCCCATGTGTTTGAAAAGTTCTACCGCATCCCACAGTTGGATCGCCGCAAGGCCGGAGGGACAGGCCTAGGCCTGCCGCTAGCCAAAAAGGCTATGGAGATGTTAGAGGGATCCCTGACTGTAGCAAGCCACTCTGGCCAGGTCATCTTTCGGGTGTGGTGCCCCTCTCAGAGTCGAACGCCGCCAGCCAGGATCCCAGGCGAATCCACCTAGCGCCTTGCGCAGGACTCGAACCTGCAACCATCGACTTAGAAGGTCGGTGCTCTATCCATTGAGCTAGCAAGGCAAGTTGCAGAGCCATTATATCCTTGGAGGAGTTTCCTCTCCGAGGTCGGCTACACGGCTTAACCCGCTCCCTCAATGCCCCCTAAGGAGCTTCAGTTACGGATCCCAGTCGCTAAAGTTATAACGAAGGTCTTGGGAGAACCGGGATCTCGATGTCATTGCCTCCTGATCCTAGCTCAGTTGATGCCAAGAAGGCTGCTCGCGTCTGGGAGTCGGAAAACCCTCCCGGCCTGGAATCTCTCTCTCCGCCGGCCAGGCGCCTGTTGCGCCTCTACCATGGCGGCAGCTTTATCTTTCTGGGCCTGTTGTGGCTGCTGGTCGGGATCCCCAGCCTTTGGGCGCTGCGGGCAGATATCGTCCGTCTGTGGAACCATTTCACCTGGACGGGCCTGCGCTATGCCCTGTTTTACCGGCCCGGCTGGCCCACCTTCGGCCTTTTGCTGTGCGTCAGCTTCACGCTGGGGATCTTGATCGCCCAAAGCCGCTACGAGCTGTTTGGGCTCTATCCTATTGAGCGCTTGATGCTGGAGCGCCAGTCCCGCTGGATTTTGTCTTTGCCCGCCTGGCATCCGCTGCGGCGCTGGCTGGCACGCACTTTCAAGTGAACAACTCCCGACACCCATCTTCGTTGAGGAAACAACCAATACGGTGCGGACTAAGCTAAATGCGCGGGATTCCCCACCGTCTATACGGTGGGGCAGTTTATCTGCCAGACTTCGCCAGCCGGAATAGGAGCTGGGATCCCTCTGCCCCGTCTCAAGAGGGAGCGAGGCAAGGTTCAGCCGGCGGTGCCTCCCTTTTGGATCAGCTCAAGAGCCGGTGTCTTCAAGACGGATCCCGGCAATAGCCAGAAGAGTTGCTATCGAGGTCGGCTGGTGATCCCCCACGGGCGGGCGGCGTTGGGCGATAGCCGATAATAAACAAGTAGCATCAGGGGTTGCTGGATATGCTAGAGACCATCTTTAATGCGGCCAATTGGTTTGCTTTGCCTTTTTGGGCTTTGATGATCCTGCTGCCGGGCTGGAAAGTGACCCGTAGGGTGATGGAGTCGCTTTTGCCCATTGCCCTTTTGGCAACGGTTTATCTCTATCTTCTGGTTACCGGGTTTAATGCAGATACTCTCCAGGAGTTTTCCAATCCTCAGCTATCTCTGAACAGCCTGACTTCTCTATTCAGCCAGCCCTCGGTCATGGCGACGGGATGGGTTCACTACATTGTGATGGATCTATTTGTGGGCCGCTGGATCTTCTTGGAAGGCTGGGAAAAGCGAGTTTGGACAACTCACTCTCTGCTTTTGTGCTTGTTTGCTGGTCCGGTGGGTTTGCTCTCCCATCTGCTCACAGTGACCGTGGTGCAAGGGATCCGAAAGGGCCGGCCTGGGGTTGTTGGAGCGGATCAAAGTGCAGAAGTGCCGCAAGAATCCTC
>NZ_JANSJA010000035.1:9800-19001 GCF_047462335.1 Synechococcus sp. H60.1 | reverse complement strand
GCAAGTTCCACCAGCTTGTCCAAATCTTCGCCGAGATGGGGCGGGTCTTGGTGGCCTACTCAGGCGGGGTCGATAGCAGCCTGGTGGCCAAACTGGCCTGGGATCAGGTGGGGGAGCAGGCCCTGGCCGTCACCGCCGCTTCCCCGGCGCTGTTGCCTGAAGATCTGGAGGAGGCCATCCGGCAAGCCCAATACATCGGCATTCGCCACCAGATCGTCGAGACTCACGAGTTGCAGGATCCCCGCTACGCTGCCAACCCTGCCAACCGCTGCTACTTCTGCAAAAGCCACTTGCACGACACCCTGCGCCAGGTGGCTAAAACTCAGGGATACGACCACGTGGCAGATGGCCTTAACGCCGACGATCTGGCCGACTATCGACCGGGAGCGCAGGCGGCCCGAGAGCGAGGCGTGCGTTCTCCCTTGGCAGAGGTGGGGATGAGCAAGCTGGAGGTGCGGCAACTCTCTCGCCACCTGGGTCTGCCCTGGTGGAATAAACCGGCCCAGCCCTGCCTCAGCTCCCGCTTTCCCTATGGCGAGGCAATCACCGCCGAGAAGCTGCGTCGAGTGGGGGCGGCAGAGCGCTATCTGCGCAGCTTGGGCTGGGAGCAGGTGCGCGTGCGCTCCGAGAAAGATACTGCCCGCATCGAACTGCCCCCTCATCAAATCGTGGAATTTGTGCAAAAAACCGATCTGGCAGCGCTGGTCAAGGCCCTGCAATCTTTTGGTTATCTCTACGTCAGTCTCGATTTGGAGGGCTACCGCAGCGGCAAGCTCAACCGCGCCCTCAACCCTCCCCCGCCGACAACGGGCTGAGCCAGCCTAGGGGCTTGGGCTAAAGTTTTGTGCCAGGTTTAGGGGAATATGAAAGGGTTTTGGTGGCTCTGGCTTTGCTTGGGGGTGTTTGGTCTGGCAACGGCTGCTCCTGCCTCAGCCCAGAAAGGCCGGGTGGCAGCTGCTCCGCCAGGGGCTACGACTGACGCCCTTGCGGATCGCACGTTACGGCTGCGCTCGGATCGCCAAACCTTCGACCAGCGGGCGCAGGTTTTCCTGGCCGAGGGCAACGTGGAGATGCGTCTGGGCCGCTCTGTGCTGCGGGCAGATCGCTTGCGCATCGAGCTGCAACAGCGGCGAGCGGTGGCCGAGGGCAACGTTTCCATCGAGTTGGATCAGCAGCGCATCCAGGGATCCCGGCTGGAATACGACTTTGGGCGGGAGCAGGGCTTTTTGGAAGAGGCCTTCGGGCAGGTGGATATTGGCCAGTTGCAGGCCAGCGGCTCTCCGGCAGCAGCCCTCTCGCCGCAGCGGCTGGTGCGCTTTCGCGCCGTTCGCATCCGCTTCGATGCCAACAACTGGGAAGGAGAGCAGGTGCGGCTGACCAATGACCCTCTCGATCCGCCAGAGCTGGAGATCCGCAGCCCGCGGGCGACCTCTACCTTGCAGGCGGATGGTTCCAGCCTGTTGATTGCCGAAGCTGGCCAACTGGTTTTCGACCAGGTCTTGTTTCTGCCCCTGCCCATTCGGCTGCGTTTCGACTCATTGAACCGTCAGCCTCCGGTCAGCATTTTCTACGATGACTTCGACCGGGAAGAGCTGCGGCGCGGCCTGATCCTGCAGGCCAACTTCGAGCTGCTGCAGGATCCCCATCTCAGCCTGGTGCTCTCCCCACAACTGTATCCGCAACGCCTTTGGGGCAGCGATCAAGGGATCCGCGATGGGATCGGGCTGCGGGCTGATTTTCGTTGGCGGCAACCGGAAGCCAATGCCCAAACCTCGCTGTTTGCCGAGCTGCGCGGGATCGTCTTCGAGGAGTTTGCCCGGCGCTTGCGGGCTCAGGTCGAACACCGCGTTACCACCGGCAACGGCGGCCAAGTCACCTACACCTATGCGTATCAGGAGCGTTTTTTCAGCGGGCGGCTGGGGTTCCAGATTGTGGAGAATCGCCTTGGTGCCAGCTACAGCTCGCCCACCCTCCGCCTCGGCAACACCGGTTTGGATTTCAGCTACCGCATAGCCGCCGACTACATCGACGCCCTGGGACAATTCGGCAACATCGACACCGATCCCGATCTGGCCTTGGCCAAGACCACCGAGCGCATCCAGCTCGCCCGACTGCAACTGGGGGCAGCCCTAACTCGTTCTTTTCCCCTCTGGCGACCCCCTAAGACGGCGTCGGATCCGCCGCCCCGCTTTTCCGCTTTGCCCATCGAACAGGGAATCTGGCTCAACACCGGCGTCAGCAGCAGCCAGTCGTTTTACTCCAATGGGCGCACCCAAAGCTATACTGCCGGCAGCATCGGCCTCGACGCGGTGATCGGGGCTTTTGCGGCCAATACCTTCGACTACACCAACCTGAGGGTGACCTACTCCAACGGTTTTTTGGCCGGAGCCTCGCCGTTTTTGTTTGACCGCATCACCACGCGGGAGCAGCTTGTTTTGGGCTTTTTACAGCAACTGTATGGTCCGTTGCGGGTAGGGGCAGAGACGACGGTGGATCTGCAGTCAGGCCAGCAGGTGGACATCACCTACCGCCTGGGTTACGACCGCCGCACCTATGGATTTAGCTTGCAATACAATCCGGTGCGCCAGTCAGGGGCTCTGGAGCTGCGGGTGGAGGGCCTGAACTGGGAACCCAGCCCAGCTCAGCCAAGGCCGGTGACCGGCTCAAGCCTTGACGAGCCTTGATCTCAGAGTCCTGAGAAAGGAAAAAATCTCGACTACTACTATCTGGAGATTTTCTATAGCAATTGCGACGCTTCGAGAAGGGATCCCCGTCTAAATCCACCTCGCCTCCAAAGGGAGTTTTGGAATCGAAACGGTAAGATAAAATACAGAACTCTTCTGGGATCTATTTTTGTCAGTTGGGATCGCCGTATCGAGGGCTACCGCAATGATCCCCAGACGGTGCTAGCGTGGATAATAAGCTGAGCAAGGCAGGCTGGTGAGCTATTATGCAGACCCTCGATGCGATCCCCGCGAAAAAACAAGCAGAGCGAATAACCTGTAGCTACATCAATGCGACCAGCTCAATCCAGGTGGCTCGCATTACCAACATTGAAAACTGGTACTTTGAGCGGGTGGTTTTTCCTGGGCAGCGGCTGCTGTTCGAGGCGGTGCCAGGAGCCAAGCTGGAGATCCATACGGGCATGATGGCCAGCTCCATCTTGACGGATATCATCCCCTGCGAAAAGCTGCGCGTACGAGAAACGGAGCCGCTGACGGTGGTCGCTTAGGTTTCCAGGCCGCAGAGCAGAACCTAGGTCTTGTGGCTTTGCTGCTTCTCCTCTTCCCCTGTCGGAGTAGGGGAAGGCTGGGGTGAGGGGCGAGGCTTGGGCGGCAACGGGATATCGAGGAAGCGGGCGCTCAACCGCACCGGGCTGGTCTCGCGCCGCTGCGGCAGCCACGGGATCCCCAGCCAACGGGCCGTGAGCTCCAGCAAGCCGGGGGGCAACGTCGGCGTAGGGGTGGGCGTTGGCGGCGGCGTGGGATAGAGATCCAAGCGCGGGGGGCGCGGGGTGCTGACCCGGAAAGCATCAGGAGGCGGCTGGGTCAGCGGCACGTTGGGATCCCCGCACCCCAGCAGGCCCAAACCCAGCAGGATGTACAGCGCTGCGGTGCCTCTGCTTCTCATGAACAAGCTGCCGAACATCGACCCACCAGACTATCACTGGGATCCCAGGACTCTGAGGCGGCTTTGCAAATCTGCCTCCAGGGCAGATAGCTCGCGGGCCATGGTTACGTAGCGGTTGGCAGTCAAGTTTTTGGCGACAAATTGTTCCAACAGTTGCTGATCCCGGGCAACCATTTGGTTGAGATACTGAGCTACGGAGGCTTGTGGATTCTCGATTAAAGCTCTGCACACCTGCAGCGCCATTACCAGTTGGGCCCGCACCTGCAAAAAGAGCGACTGGATATACCTCTGCTCGGCCTCACTCAGTTGGCGAAAATCTCGCCAATACTGGCCCCCCTCCAGCGACTGTTGTAGCTCTTGCACCCAGCGGTTGTACTCTTTTACCTTGCGAGCTAAGTCGCTGGCAAACTCCATGATCTTGGGTGAGCTACTGAGGAGATGGGCCTCTTGCCAGCGCTGGCGGATGCGGCGCAGGCTCTGCTGTAGCTCCAGGCTGGCCCACAATAGCCCCAGCAAAACCACCCCCAGCAACAGGACGGCTGCTGCATACAGCAGCCAATAGCCGGGATCCCGCATCCCCAAGAAGATCACCAGAGCAATCACCAACAGGCAGAGGGCCAGCATGCCCCAGAAGCGCAGTTGCTGTTGTTGCAGGCGCAGGTACTCTCCCCTCAGGCCAAAAGCCTCACAGGAAGCCTCCAGATCCGCGTCCATGATCTGGCGAAACTCTTCTGCAGAGATCGGCTCAGCAGTGATCATCGAAGACCCTCTCAACGCAACCTGGGTGAGCGGACTGAAGTGCAGCTCCTCAGGATTTGCCCTGCCAATTCCGCGCGGCTTCCGTACTCTCCTCCAGCGGCTCCAGCACCTCGCTGGCTGGAACTACCATCAGCCCGTAGCCCCCTTCGCGACAAAAATCAACGATCTCCTGGGTATCAAAGCGCTCGGCCACCGGCTTGGGCAGCCCCTGCTGGGCCAGCCTTTGGGCATATTTTTTCGCCCCGAAGGCGCTCTCAAACGCAATAACAATGTCCTGCCCCCCGATCTGGCGTGTGCAGATCCCCTCTTGGCCATTGGCTTGGTAAAGCAGCACGATGACCTGGGGGGGTAAGTCTTCTGGGCTAGCCCAAGCCAACTCCTTCTCAGCCTGGGATCCGCCGCTGAGCAACACATCCCGTGCCTCGTTGAGCCGCGCCAGTTGCGCCTCCAGCAAGGGTCTTTGCCGTTCGTCCTCCAGCTCCAAGAGGGCGGTACTGAGGGTTTGATATTCTCGCAACCATTTCCTCCGGATCTCCCGTTCGCTGGCATCCGACGGCAGGTTGAGAACTTGGAGGGCCTCGGTGGTGTCCATCGACAGCCTCTGCTCTGATTGAGAGGAACGTAACTGTCCACAGTCTAGACTAACCGCTCTGGGAACCTTGAGAGGGGGACTCTTCCAGGGATCCCCGGCACTGTCAGCCGGTCGTTGGGCAGGAAGCGGAACTGCTGAACAATTCCCCTTGCGCCACGTTCGAGATGCCGCCAGCGGGGTGGGCAGCTATCGCGATCCCTTTTTGTGCCTGGATCTCAGGCGAGCGCCTTGGCTAGCCGAGGCCCTTGGCCAACTGGATAGGCAAATCGGTCAGAGCGGCAAAGAATGGTGTGGCACAGCAAGTAGAGGTTGCCTGCCAGCAGCTACTGCAAGTTGTGAAAGAATCGCTGCTCTACCGCTGCGCGGGAGCAAGCTAGCAGGGCTGCAGAGAACGTCAAGGTTAATTCTCAGTTAAGAAAAAAGCCGTTGCGGGGTGTAATCTAGCTGCATCTATGAGAAGATGGTAAAGCTGTGCTTTTTGTTCGCACGGCTTCGGTAGTCTATCTGGCCAATTAGGGGATAGTATGCTGCACACACTATCTGGCCAATTAGGGGATAGGTCTCTGGCTCTGATTGGGATCCACTGCATCCTAGAGCTTTACGACTGCCCGGCCAAACTTCTGGATGATGTCTCCCTTGTGCAACAGGCCTTGCGGGAGGCAGCAAGACGCTCCAACTCCACCCTCTTGGGTGAGCTTTGCCATCCATTTGAGCCACAGGGGATCACGGCGCTGGCCCTTTTGGGAGAATCCCATATCTCCATTCACACCTGGCCCGAAGCGGGCTATGCAGCGGTGGATGTGTTCACCTGTGGTCGCCACACGCGGCCCGAAGCAGCCTGTGAATACTTGATCCAGGTGTTTCAAGCGCGGCGGCATTCGCTGCGCAAGCTGCCTCGCCGAACCACGGATGCGGTACCTGTTGAAGAGATGGCGGATTTTCCCGAAGCGCTGAGCTGTGAAACGGCCAGACGAAGGCGCTGAGATCCCGCCGCTTTTTGTAAGGGGTTCTATGAACATCCCAAAGAGCTTCTTCTGGGCACAGGAGTACTTCACCCCCTGGGACTACACTGCCCGTGCCATCACGCGCATTCTGGCCTACCGAAAAACCCCTTTTCAGGAGATGCTTATCGCCGAGACGGGAGCCTACGGCAAGGGCCTGATGCTGGATGGCCACTGGCAGTCCACCACCGTGGACGAATTCCTGTACCACGAGGCTCTGGTTCACCCGGCCCTGGTGCAGGTCGTCCAGGCGGGTGGGATCCCGCGGCGAGTGTTGATATTGGGCGGTGCGGAGGGGGCGACGCTGCGGGAGGTGCTGCGTTGGCGCTCGGTGGAGCAGGTGGTGATGGTGGACATCGACGGGGAGGTGGTGGAGGCCTGTCGAGAGCATCTGCCGGAAATGCACCAAGGATCCTTTGAGGATCCGCGGGCAGAGGTGGTGATCGCTGACGCCTTGGATTTTCTTCACCAGACGGAGCCGGTCTGGGACGCGATCCTTTCCGATCTGTCGGATCCCATTGAGTCCGGCCCGGCCTACCGCCTCTTTACCCAGGAGTTTTTTTGCCAGATCCACTCGAAGTTGCGGCCCGCTGGGGCTTTTGTCATCCAAGCTGGGCCGACGGGGCCGGTAGAGTTGTGGCAGCACACTCGCATCGTTCACACCCTGAAAACGGTGTTTGCTGCTGTGCAGCCCTACGCTATCTACGCCCCCACCTACGGCGGGCCGCTGGGGTTTGCCCTGGCAGCCCAGGATCCCATCTCTTCCAGGCCGGAGCCCGAACAGGTGGATCAGATCCTGGCCCAACACCTGGATCCCGCCCGCGGAGCGCTGCGCTTCATCGATGGCATCACCCTCCTGGGACTCTACCAGGTTCCCGCCCACCTGCGCCGCGCCATTGCTGCTGAGACCACCGTCTACACCCTAGACAACCCTCCTCAGGTTGATTAATGGGATCCTGAGATATTTGTCTTCGGTGCCATAACTTGGTAGATTCGTGAGCAGCCGAATTTCGCTTCCCTGATGAAAGTCCTGGTTATTGGTGGTGACGGATACTGTGGCTGGGCAACGGCCCTACACCTGTCCAACAGGGGCTATGAGGTGGCCATTCTTGATTCCTACGTGCGCCGCCTCTGGGATCTGCAGCTAGGGGTTTCTACCCTGACGCCCATTGCCCAGCTCGAACAGCGGGTGGATCGCTGGAAGGGGCTGACCGGCAAGGATATTCCCATTTTCGTTTGCGACGTCACCAACTACGAGGCCCTCATTTCTTGCATGCGTCGCTTTGAGCCGGAGGCCATTGTCCACTTTGGCGAGCAGCGCTCTGCTCCCTACTCGATGATTAGCCGCGAACATGCGGTGATGACCCAGGTCAACAATGTAGTGGGCACCCTGAACATCCTCTACGCCATCAAGGAGGAGTTTCCCGACTGCCACCTGGTGAAGCTGGGCACCATGGGTGAGTATGGCACCCCCAACATCGACATCGAGGAGGGGTACATCACCATCGAGCACAACGGCCGCAAGGACACCCTGCCCTATCCGAAGCAGCCGGGTTCCATGTATCACCTCTCCAAGGTGCACGACAGCCACAACATCCACTTCGCCTGCCGCGTCTGGGGCCTGCGCGCCACGGATCTCAACCAAGGAGTGGTGTACGGCGTGCTGACAGAAGAAACTGGTATGGATGAGGTGCTGATCAACCGCCTCGACTACGATGGCGTGTTCGGTACGGCCCTAAACCGCTTTTGCATTCAAGCCGCAGTGGGCCATCCGCTGACAGTGTACGGCAAGGGGGGCCAAACCCGTGGCTTCCTGGATATCCGTGACACGGTGCGCTGTGTGGAGTTGGCCATCGCCCATCCCGCTGAGCCGGGCCAGTTTCGGGTGATGAACCAGTTTACGGAGCAATTTAGCGTGGAGCAACTGGCGCTGATGGTGCAAAAAGCCGGAGCCACCATGGGGCTGAAGGTGGAGATCAACTACCTAGAAAACCCCCGTGTCGAGCTGGAGGAGCACTACTACAACGCCAAAAATACCAAGCTCCTAGACCTGGGCCTACAGCCCCACTATCTGTCTGACTCCCTTTTGGACTCGCTGCTCAACTTTGCTCTCAAGTACAAAGACCGGGTGGATGTGCGGCAGATCCTGCCCAAGGTGAAGTGGAAAGGCTAACCCTTCAGGCAAGCTTGAGCTAGGCTTAGCCAGCCGCGGGCCAGGTTCTCCAGGTCATAGCCCCCTTCTAGGCCGAAGACGGTCTTGCAGGTCACCTCCTCCAGGCAAAGGCGGGCCATACGGCCAAAATCTTCCGGCTCCAGCAGCATGCTGGCCAAGGGATCCCCTTTGGCACAGTCAAAGCCCGCACTCACCAGCAGCAAATCCGGTTGGAAGGCTCGCAAGAAGGGCAAAACCTTCTCATCGAGAGCCTTTTTATAGGCCGACCAATCCGACCCAGCAGGCAGCGGCACATTGCAGAGGTTGCCGTGGATCCCGGTTTCCTGGGCCAAGCCCGTGCCGGGGTAGAGGGGGAACTGGTGGATGGAGGCATAGAGCAGTTGAGGGTGGCGCTCCACCACCGCCTGCGTGCCGTTGCCGTGATGCACATCCCAATCAAAAATTGCCACCCGCCTCACCCCCGGCTGATCCAGGGCCCAGAGGGCGGCAATGGCGGCGTTACTGAAGAGACAAAACCCCATTGCCCGTTCCGGCTCCGCGTGATGCCCCGGCGGGCGACACAGCACCAAAGCCGGCTGAGCTGCGGCCAAAACCGAGGCCGAAGCAGCAATCCAGGCTCCCACCGCCAAGCGCGCCGCCTCGAAGCTTGCTGCGGAAACGGAAGTATCTGCGTCGATGCGTCCCCCGCCCCTCGCGGCCAACTCGGCCACCTGTTGAATGTGCCAGCGCGGGTGAACCCGCTCCAGTTCCGCAAGATCGGCCAAGGGGGGATCCCGCCACTCCAGGCAGTCGGCAAAAGAAGCGCTGCGCAGCGCCTTGACAATGGCCTGCAGTCGAGCCGGGCGCTCGGGATGAAAGGGGCCCGTATCGTGGCGAAGAAAGGTCTCTGAATAGTAGACGGGCAACATACCAGGGCGAGGCAATGTTCTCGCAGTCTAGCCTAAGCCCGTGCTCCTCTACCCGTAAAAAGCTTCCGACATGGATCCCGCATAGGGGTCAACGCCAAAAGAAGCTTGTTGCAGCTTCTGCTTGACCACATCCCGCAC
>NZ_JANSJA010000035.1:0-9700 GCF_047462335.1 Synechococcus sp. H60.1 | reverse complement strand
ACTCGCTGGGCCTGGATCCAGAAAGATTCTAGGTCGTAGTAGTCTCTTTCCTCCTGCATGAGCACATGGACAATGAGATCGGCATAGTCGATCAGTATCCAGGAGCCTGACTCTTGACCTTCGATGCGGCGCGGACTCTGTTGCCACTCCTCCCAAACCTTTTCCTCAATTGCTCGGGCAATGGCCCGTACTTGCGTAAGCGAGTAGCCACTGATCAAAAGGAAGTAATCCGCCAACGTGGAAATTTGGGATACATCCAGCAAGACAATGTCGCCGCCTTTTTTTTCTTCCGCTGCGCGAGCTGCGGTCAACGCCATGCGATAGATGGGATCCCTGGCACGGGCAGGCATGGGCTGTAGCAACTAAAACCCTCCCGAAACGACTGAGTTGCCTTGGAACATAACCTTCTCTAAATCCTTTCTATCTAAAGGATGCAACAGAAAATGGTTCCGAGTCATGAGGGTGCGCGGATGAACCACTTGATTCCGATCTAGCAAAAATTTTAGGCTCAAGTCACAGACTCCCACCACGGTTTTAGACAAATCTACAAAAGCCATCTGCCGCAACCGCTCCAATTCTGGGCTGCTGCCCCGATTCGGCTCCAGAGCATCGGCTACAAAAACCACACAGCTCAATGGATCCATGCCGGGGCGTCCCAGGGTGTGGTTGGCGATGGCCGCCAAGATCTCTGCATCCTGCACCTGAAATCGCTCCCGTGCCAGCAGGGATCCCACCTCGGCGTGGAGAATGTGGGGTTCGGCCCGCTCAATTTCGTCCAGCTCCCGTTCCTGAGCCACCCTTTGCAACAGTTGCTCCGGGGGGAAGGACTTGGCCAAGTCGTGCATCAGCCCTGCCCAAGCAGCTTTTTGCTCATCCAGCCCATAATGGATCGCCAGTTGCCGGGCCATCGCCTCTACCCCCAAAATGTGGCGAAGGCGAGGGGGAGGCACCTGCTCCTGGAGCCAGGCCAACACCTCTTCCCGTCGTAAGACTGGGCTAGTCATTTTGCAACTTCAGCACTGCCATAAACGCCTCTTGGGGCACCTCCACGGTTCCCACCGCCTTCATGCGCTTTTTCCCCTCCTTTT
The DNA here is from genome assembly GCF_047462335.1 of Synechococcus sp. H60.1. Classification (NCBI taxonomy): domain Bacteria; kingdom Bacillati; phylum Cyanobacteriota; class Cyanophyceae; order Synechococcales; family Synechococcaceae; genus Synechococcus; species Synechococcus sp. H60.1. Next base: position 8,612 of record NZ_JANSJA010000035.1, on the reverse strand, counting down.
GCTTTTCCAAAAGTTTCCGCTTGCGGGTCACATCCCCCCCGTAGCACTTGGCCAGGACATTTTTGCGCAGGGCAGGAATGGTTTCGCGGGCTATCACCCGAGAGCCAATCGCTGCCTGAATGGGCACCTCAAATTGGTGGCGTGGGATCAGCTCGCGCAGCTTGGCTACTAGAGACCGGCCCACATAAAAAGCTTTGTCCCGATGCACGATTGTGGACAGAGAATCCACCACGTCCCCGTTGATTAGGATGTCCAAACGCACCAGATCGTCGGCGCGGTAACCCACCATTTGGTAATCCATACTGGCGTAGCCGCGGGTGCGAGATTTCAACTGGTCGAAGAAGTCGGTGACCACCTCCGCCAAAGGCAATTCGTACACCAACGTCGTGCGGCCCTGAGCCAGGTACCTCATATCCTTAAAGGTGCCGCGCTTGGTCTCGCACAGCTCCATCACCGTACCAACAAACTCCTCCGGCAGGATTACCTCCACCCGAACAATAGGCTCCTCGATGCTGACGCGCTCGTTAGGAGGAGGCAGCTTGCTGGGGTTATCTACGCGGATGACCGAGCCATCATTGAGGGTAACCTGGTATACCACTGTCGGAGCGGTAATCACCAAATCCAGGTTGTATTCCCGCTCCAGGCGCTCCTGCACCACCTCCATGTGCAACAGGCCCAGGAAACCACAGCGGAAGCCAAAGCCCATGGCAGGGGAAACTTCCGGCTCAAAGTAGAGGGCAGCATCGTTGAGCTTCAGTTTTTCCAGAGCTTCTTTGAGTTCGGCGTATTGATCGGAGTTGCTGGGGAAGAGGCCGCAGAAGACCATCGGCTTGGCTTCTTTGTAGCCCGGCAGAGGTTCAGAGGCCCTGCGATGGACAAGCGTGATAGTATCCCCAACACGGGCGTGCTCGACACTTTTGATGGCGGCGGCAATGTAGCCCACTTCCCCCGCATGGAGAGACTCAACCGGCTCTTGATGGGGGCGCATCACCCCTAGCTCGGTAATTTCGTACTCCCGACCGGAGGCCATGAAGCAGATCTTATCCCCCGTTTTCACCTCCCCATCCATGATGCGCACATAGACAATCACGCCGCGATAGGAGTCGTAGTAGCTATCGAAAATCAAAGCCCGCAAGGGATCCGCCACCGTATCCTGCGGCGGGGGCACCCGCTGCACAATAGCCTCTAGGATCTCTTGGATGCCGATGCCCATTTTGGCAGAAGCCAGGATCGCCCCGCTGCAATCGAGGCCGATCACCTGTTCAATTTCGGCGATGACCCGCTCCGGCTCCGCCCCCGGCAGGTCAATTTTGTTGATGACCGGGATGATTTCCAGGTTGTTCTCCAGGGCCAGATAGACGTTGGCCAGGGTCTGCGCTTCCACACCTTGAGAGGCATCCACCACCAGCAGCGCCCCTTCGCAGGCTGCTAGGGAGCGGGAGACTTCGTAGGTAAAGTCCACGTGCCCCGGCGTATCGATGAGGTTGAGGACATAGTCCTGGCCGTCTTGGGCGCGGTAGTTCATGCGGGCCGCCTGCAGCTTGATGGTGATGCCCCGCTCCCGCTCCAGTTCCATGCTGTCTAGAAGCTGCGGCTTCATCTCGCGGGCTGAAACGGTGCCGGTTTCTTGCAGGAGCCGGTCGGCCAGGGTGGATTTGCCGTGGTCGATGTGGGCGATGATGGAAAAGTTGCGAATGCGGGAGACGGGAACGTCGGTCATAAGAACCTGTCAGGGCAAAGATTTTTTACAATGCTAGCCTCTTTGGCTCTCTGCCCAGGTCAAGGTTGTCCAGAAGTTAACCGGCAAGGAGGAAGATAGAGTCGTTTCAAACCAGATTAAGACACTTTGCCGCCGACCCGCCTTCACCCCCGGCCCCTCTCCCATCCCTCACCCCCGGCCCCTCTCCCAGAGGGAGAGGGGAGTTAGAGCGACAGCATTGCGTAGTAATAACGAGGTGGAGAAGTGTTTCATTGCTATTTGATAATGACTATAACAACCCTTCTGACGGTTGCCAGAGCAACTTAAAGCGGCTGGGACAGCTTTTCCCGGCAACGCCGACTATGGTCGATGTAACGGATGGGGCGCTCGCGTGGCAGCAATCTTACTCAGCAGATTTTCCCTCAAGGCGGAGAAACCAGAAGGAACTCAGATGAGTTGTGGCAACTCCGCCAGGGAGCTGTGGGGCCGGCTCGACAGCAGAGGGATCGGCCCAGAATCTCGGCCTTACTTGTCTAGCTTCTCGATGTAGGGGCGAATGTCGTTGAGGTCGATGTAGCGATCGGTGGCGTTGCGCAGCTCGCGGGCAATCATTCCTTCGGTGGAGACGACGGTAATCAAGGTGTTTTTGGAGCGCAACAGCTCGACGGCCCGCTCAAAATCGCCATCGCCGCTAAACAAGATGATCCTGTCGTATTGCCCAACCGTGTTGAACATATCGATAACGATCTCGATATCCAGGTTGGCCTTCTGGAAGTAGCGGCCGGAGTCTTCGTCTCGATATTCTTTGAGGATCTTGGTGCGCACCGTGAAACCCAAGCTGATCAGAGCATCTCGAAAGGCCCTTTGATCGTTGGGATCCTTGATGCCGGTGTACCAAAATGCGTTGACTAGCTCGACGTTGGGCTGGGATCTAACAAAATAATCCAAGACTCGGCGCGGGTCGAAAAACCAGCCATTTTTTTGTTGGGCATAAAACATATTGTTCCCATCGATAAAGATGGAAACCCGCGTGACGGGATGGCGAAACATAAAGATTTTTCCGGGAATATAAGGTGGACTGGTCAGGAAAAGAGGGTGAAAACGAGAGTGTCGATTATCCTAAGGTAAGGGGTGGCTATGGCAGGCCAGCGCCTGCTGATGCCAATCCCTCATCATAGCGAAAACAGGGATCTTTTTCCCTAGCCATTAGACCGGGCGCCTTTGGAGATCAGAGTGGGTTCCGGCTGCCCTAGGGCATAGCTGGAGCCGGGGCGATCGGCTTGGCTGACGTACAGCTCTGCCAATTGTCGGGCCAGGTTGCGGATGCGCCCAATGTAGAGGGTGCGCTCGGCCACGGCAATGACGCCGCGGGCATCGAGCAGGTTGAAGGTATGGGAGCACTTGAGCACATAGTCGTAGGCGGGCAGGAGTAGCGACACCGCCAGCCGATCGGGAAGCACCTGTTTCTGCAGCTTCTGCTGCGTGGTTTCAATCAAGCGCTTGGCTTCAGCTTCGTAGAGGCGGAACAGCTCCAGCAGCATCTCGGGATCCGAATACTCGAAGTTGTAGTAGGACTGCTCCACCTCATTTTGGAAATAGATTTGCCCATAGGTAATCCGGCCCAGGGAAGGGTGCTCACTCCAGCAGAGATCGAAAACCGAATCCACCCCCTGCAGGTACATGGCCAGGCGCTCCAGTCCATAGGTAATCTCTACAGAAACCGGGTGGCAATCCTGCCCGCCCACCTGTTGAAAGTAGGTGAACTGGGTTACCTCCATGCCGTCCAGCCACACTTCCCAGCCCACCCCCCAGGCACCCAGGGTAGGGGATTCCCAGTCGTCTTCCACAAAGCGAATGTCATGCTCTGCTGGATTGATGCCCAAAGCCCGCAGGCTGTCTAGGTACACCTCTTGGATGTCGTCGGGGGAAGGCTTGATCAGAACCTGGTACTGAAAGTAGTGCTGCAGGCGGTTGGGATTTTGGCCGTAGCGCCCGTCGGTGGGGCGACGACAAGGTTCGACATAGGCCACCCGCCAGGGATCCGGCCCCAGGGCACGCAAAAACGTGTGGGGGCTCATGGTGCCGGCGCCTTTTTCCAGGTCGTAGGGCTGCAGGATGAGGCAGCCTTGTTCCCCCCAAAACTGCTGCAGGCGAAAGATCAAGTCCTGAAAGGTGTGGGCTGACATGACAAGGGCTGGGTAAAGCTACCCTATCCTACCAATCTCCCCCGCTCAGTCGATCAGCTCTTCTTCTCGATCGGCTGAATCTGAGTAGTCCCACTCGATGGGGGGCATTTGGTCGAAGGCCTGTTTGAGGGCGCTCTCCCAGAGCTTGCGCATCTTGGCCAGGTAGGGATCCCCGGTGCGCAGGCGCAGGCGATGGGTAACTTTGAACTGATTGGCCGGCACCATCACCAGGTCGATGGGGGGGCCGACAGAGATGTTGGACTTCATGGTGGAGTCGATGGAGAGGAGGGCACATTTGGCTGCATCCTCCAGGGGGGTTTCGTAGGAGAGGGTGCGATCCAAGATGGGCTTGCCGTATTTGGTTTCCCCCACCTGCAAAAAAGGCGTTTCTGGGGTGGCCTGGATGCAGTTGCCCTGGCTGTAGATCAAGAAGAGGGCCGGCTCCTCACCGCGGATCTGTCCTCCCAACAGGAAGCTGCACTGGGCGTCGATGCCGTCTTTTTCCAGCCAGGGTCGGTCTTGCTCTTGGATGTGGCGGATTTTGGATCCCAGGTAGCGGGCCACGTCGTAGAGATGGGGCAGGGTGTGGAGATTGGGGCTTTCCTGCTGGCGCAGATCCCGCTGCACTTCCGTTAAAACGCTCTGGGTAATGGACAGGTTGCCGGAGGTGCAAATTAAGATTACCCGTTCTTCGGGCAGGGAAAAGTCGAACAGCTTTTGGTAGGTGGAGACGTAATCGACGCCGGCGTTGGTGCGGGAATCTGCCGCCATCACCAAGCCAAAACGGGTGAGGATGCCAAGGCAGTAGGTCATGGGAACGATTGGCTCGGCCTTCTGATTGTAGAGGGTTGTAGAGGGTCAGGAGAGAGCGAATCCAATTTTGTGGCGGATTTCCTCCCGCAGGCGGGCGGTGATCGAGGCTTCGTCCAAATCGGCCAAAATCTGGGCTATGGCGGCTTTGGGCCCCTCCGGCCCCCAACTGGCTCCCTGGGCCAGGTAGCGACGGGCCGCCTCCCCGATGGCGTAGCAGGAAAACCCGGCCAACACCGCCTGGGTCAGGGCCACCGAACCGTAGGCCCCCAGAGAGAGTCCCCCAGCAAAGGGCAGGGATCCCCCCAGCAAGGTTTTCAGGGATCCCAGCCCCAACAGCGCCACCCATTCTCCCGCCCCCAGGCTGAGCATGCTGAGGACGATCTTCTGCAGCAGTTGGGCGGCTCCCGCAGTGCTCATGGGCCAGCCATACAGGCGGGACAAGCGCAGGATGAGAGCAATATCCAGGGCCAGTCCTCCCAAGGTGTCGAGCAGGGTAACGGGGTTGAGGGCAACAGCCAGCGCCTTGGTGCGGGCAGCAGCGGCGATGAGCTCTTGGGCCTGCTGGGCACGGCTTTGCAGCTTGCGCTCAATCACCTGCTGGTTGACGCGATCGGCAAACAGGAGAGCATTGAGGGCCAGCAGGGAACGCCCCTCCCGATGCAAGACTTCCAAGATTTTCAGGCGCAGAGCATCCACTTGGGGGGGGCCGATCTCCATCTCCACGCCAAAGCTGCCATCTGGCCTCTGCACCAGGCGCGGCACCCGCGGCGAGGCCGCCACCATGACAATCTCGTTGGGAGAAAGAAGCTGCCGCACCCGCTCGTTGCGGATCTTGTCGTAGATGGCCTGGCGATCCGCCTCTGGGTACTGGTCGATTTTGTTGAACACCAGCAGCATGGGCTTGCCCGCCTCCCGCAGCGTCGCTAGGGCCTCAAACTCCACCCGCGTCAGATCCCCGCAGACAACAAACAGGATCAGATCCGACCGCTGCGCCACCTCTTGGGCCAGCCGCGCCCGCTCCTCGCCGTCCACCTCATCGAGGCCGGGAGTGTCGATCAGCTCCAGACGGGATCCCTGCCAGTGGCTGACCTGAACCGACTGCACCGAGGCCGGCAGCAGGCGGGATCCCTGCAGGGCTGCTGCAGCCAAGGGGGGTTGGGGACGGGTTTCCCAACTGATGTTCCAAACGGCAGCTCGATGGGTACGGGTGACGCCATGGGTTGGCCCCGTCTCGAACACCGGCTCGCCCAACAGGGCATTGAGCAGGGAGGACTTGCCCCGCCCCACCAGGCCAAAGGCGGCGATGTGGATGACCTCGGTTTCTAGCTTGTCCAAGAGCGCTTGCAAGTTCTCCAGCTCCCTCTCTAGGCCCACGATCTCTTGGGGGCGCAGATCCAGTTGGGCCACCCACTGGCGCAGGCTGCGCTTGGCTTGCTGGTAGTTGAGGTCATCTTCTAAGGTGTTGCGGCGAGCCATGGCCGTAGCGCTCAATAGCAGTGGAGAACAGCCCAGCGGGGGCGGGTGTCAACCCTCAACGACAACGATCGACGACAGGCAGAAAAGCTAATCTCAAAGAAAGGCAGTTGGCCCTGCCGAGATCTGCAACTTCAAAAATAACGTTAAAACTAACGTTGAGAACCGAGAGTTCGCGACAGGAGGTTTTTCATGCCCAGGGCCATCTGGAACGGGGTGGTGGTGGCGGAGACCGACCGCTACGAAACCGTGGAAGGCAACATCTATTTTCCGCCGGAATCTTTGCGGCGGGAATACTTTCAGCCCAGCTCCACCCACACCACCTGCCCCTGGAAAGGACAAGCCAGCTACTACACCCTCGTGGTCAACGGCCAGGAGAACAAAGATGCCGCCTGGTACTACCCGGATCCCAAGCCGGCGGCGGCCAACATCCGCGGCTACGTGGCCTTCTGGAAGGGCGTCAAGGTAGAACCCTAGCCGAGCCGAGTTGCCAACTGAGTATGATGGAGAAAAGTTGGAGGGGCAAGGCGATGCTGACCGATGGCCAGATCCCAGGCAGCCCAACCCGCTGGGCAAGCAGGTTGTGTTGGGCCGGATTGAGCCTCCTGTTGCTAGGTTGTGGCCCAGCAGGATTTCGCACGCCGCGCCCCACGCTCACCGGCAGCGGCCTCAACAGCATTTTCCCTGATGGGGAGCCTGCTTTCAGTGGCGATGGTCGCTACCTGGTGTTTTCCTCTGCCCGCAGCGGCAGCCAGGACATTTTTCTCTACGACACGGTGGAACAGCGGCTGGTGGACTTGCCCGGTCTGAATTCCAGCGATGTGGCCGCCACCTCGCCGGATATCAGCGCCGACGGTCGCTACATCGTCTATGTCTCCAATGCGCTGGGCAAGTCGGAGATTTTTCTCTACGACCGGCAAACCCGCCGCGTTGAGAATATCAGCAGCCGGGTGCCGGGGGATGTGCGCAACCCCACCATCAGTGGCGATGGCCGCTTTATCGCCTTTGAGAGCAACGGTCGTGGCCAGTGGCACATCGAGATTTTCGACCGCGGCCCGGCGGCGGCCACGCAGCCCTCTTTACCCGCCTCTTCCAACGCTGGCGATAACCCCTAGAGGGATCCCCCAGCTAGGATAGACTCCACACCAAGAGCTGTTGCATGGTTCTTTCTCTGGCCCAGCGACTTCACCCTCTCCGCTCCAATGTCTTCGACCAAGTGGATCAGGCGAAGTGGGAGGCCCGCCGCTCCGGCTTGGATGTCATCGACCTGTCTCTGGGATCCTCAGACCTGCCCCCGCCTCCCGAAGCTCTAGCAGCCATTCAATCGGCTTTGTCGGATCCCACCACCTACGGCTACACCCTGTTTCACGACACGGCTGATTTCCGCGCCGCCTGTGCCAAGTGGTACCTGAGGAAGTTCGGCCTGGAGATCGACCCGGAAACGGAGGTGCTGCCGCTGATCGGATCCCAGCAGGGAACGGCCCTTCTACCGCTGGCCCTGCTCAATCCCGGGGATATTGCTTTGGTTACCGACCCCGGCTACCCCTCCCATGTGGGCGGGATCCATCTGGCGGGGGGGATCCCGTACTACCTGCCTCTACGGGTGGAAAACCGCTTCCTGCCCCAGTGGGACGAGATCCCGGCGGAGGTCTGTCGCCAGGCACGCCTCTTGGTGCTGAGCTATCCCCACAACCCCACCACCGCCACCGTCACCCCGGAGTTTTGGCAGGAAGCGCTGCAATTTTGTCGGCAGCACGACATCATCCTGGCCCATGACTTTCCCTATGTGGACTGGCGTTTCGACGGCCAGGTGGCTCCCTCGGCGCTGCAGGCGGATCCGGACAAGACCCGCACCATCGAGTTCTTTTCCCTCTCTAAGTCCTATCACATGGGGGGGTTCCGGGTGGCCTATGCCATCGGCAGCCGCGAGCTGATCCGAGCTTTGCGCCTGGTGAAGTCCACCATTGACTTCCACCCCTACCAGGGCATTCTGCGGGGGGCGGCGGCGGCCTTGGCGGCTCCCGATAGCTTTTTGGATCACTGGCGGCAGGTGTACCGCGAGCGGCGGGATATCGCCGTGGCGGCTCTGCACCGCATCGGCTGGCCCGTGCCCCTGCCGGAGGCCACCATGTACCTGTGGGCGCCTTTGCCGGAGTCCTACCGTGGTTCCTCGGCCCAGTTTTGTCTAGACTTGGTACGGGCCACAGGCGTTGCCCTGTCGCCAGGCTCTGGCTTTGGCCCCAGTGGCGAAGGCTATGTCCGCTTTGCCCTGGTGGCGGAAGGATCCCGGCTGGAGGAGGCGATAGGACGGATTGGGGAGTTTTTGTCCCAGTGCATTGCTTAGCCCTCACCCCCGGCCCCTTTCCCAGAAGGAGGGGGGAGTTAGAGCGGTGTGTTCGCGACAACGTTGCATAGCAACAACAAGGTAACGAACCGTCTCA
>NZ_JANSJA010000034.1:0-1898 GCF_047462335.1 Synechococcus sp. H60.1 | reverse complement strand
CCGTGGGATCCAGTCGCATTAAGACTTGGCCAAATTCCACCGGCTGGCCGTTGCTCACCAAAATCTCCTTCACCACGCCTGCGGTTTCAGCTTCTATCTCGTTCATCAGCTTCATGGCTTCGATGATACAGAGAGTTTGGCCCTTGTTCACCCGCTGGCCAACCTGCACAAAATCCATCTCTCCAGGGGCAGGAGCGCTGTAGAAGGTGCCCACCATCGGTGCTGTCACCTCTACCCAGTGGCTGGGGGCAGGCTTAGAAGCGCTCTCAGGAGAGGGAGCTTCTGCAGGGGGAGCAGGGGGGGGTGCTGGCGGCGGGGCAGCGGGCGGAGCGGCGGCAGCAGCAAGGCCAGTCGGGATTCCTTTGCGCAGGGTCAGGCGGAAATCCTTGTACTCCAGGGTTAGCTCGGTAACGTCGCTCTCCTGCAGAGCGGCCAGCAGAAGGCGAACTTCCTGCCAATTGACAACATCCAAGGGAACGTTACTCCTGATGCATCACCTGTCCACAACGGCAGCCCAGCGGCGAAGAAGAAGGAGAGCCATCACTCGCGGCCTATATAGGTGTCGGTGCGAGTATCGACACGCACCCGTTCTCCCACCTTGATAAACAGAGGCACCTGGATCTCAGCGCCGGTCTCCAGCTTGGCGGGCTTGGTTCCTCCCGTGGCCGTATCTCCTTTCACGCCGGGATCGGTTTCCACCACTTCCAAGACAACGGTGTTGGGCAGCTCCACATCGATCACCTGCCCCTTCCAGCGCAGGATGGCCACTTCCATGTTCTCTTTCAGGTATTTCACGGCAGAGCCAATTTGGGCAGCACTGAGGGGAGCCTGTTCGTAGGTCTCCATGTCCATGAACACGAAATTGTCCCCTTCTGCGTAGAGATACTGCATATTCACTTTTTCAATAGTGGCGGCAGGCAGCATTTCGCCGGCGCGGAAGGTTTTCTCCACAACGTTGCCGGTCTGCATATTTTTGAGCTTGGTGCGCACAAAAGCCGAGCCCTTGCCAGGTTTCACGTGCAGAAACTCGATTACCTTGTAGGGAGCGCCGTCAATTTCCACAGAGACGCCGGGGCGCAAATCGTTGCTTGAGATCATGTCAGCACAGCGATCCGTTGCTTAGACTTCCCAATCTTACCCCGGCTACGGGGCACTCCGATTCAGCCCTCTGAGATCAACGGGCGGCTGACGTCCGTAAAGAGGCAACACCGTCTGCCAGGGAGGGCGCAAGCCTGCCTGGAAATCGGCGCGGGCTAGTTCCGCCAACGCCAGCACAGGCGCCGGATCTACCCAGTCGGCGGCATCGACGACGAGAGCCTGCGGCCACTGCCGCAGAACCGTCTGCCAAGCAGCTTCCTCCCAGAGCTGATCCGCTACTTCGGCAACCCAATGTTCTGGGCCCACCCGGTACACGCCACCATACTGCTCCCCCCGCTTGGCGTCCATGTGCACCGCCACCGTCAGGGGCTGAGGCGGGGATCCCTGCTCCTGCCAAGCCTGGCGGGCGAGAACCGCCAAGGTCGAGTAGCCAAACACCGGAATGCGCAACTGCTGGCCCAACAACCGCGCCACACTCACCCCCAAACGGCTGCCGGTAAAACTCCCCGGCCCCAAAGCTACAGCGATCCCCGCCATCTGCGACCAGTCCTGGCTGGCTAAGAACTCCCTCAGGCAAGGGTGCAACTGGGCCGCCATCTCCCGATCCAGCCACCAACTCCGGCTGCGGCTCTCCCCCAGCTTCTCCTCCAGCGGCAACAGGGCCAAGCCCAGAACAGGCGTGGTGGTGTGGATCCCTAAAATCCAGCGGGGAACTGACATGGCCTCTCTCAGGATCAAGCGAGGTAGTTGACAGAACTTAACGGATGTTTTAAGGTTGTGTTGTCAATCTTCGCGCTTCC
>NZ_JANSJA010000033.1:17703-19150 GCF_047462335.1 Synechococcus sp. H60.1 | reverse complement strand
AGCAATCCTGGGTGGATGAGATAGCCCGGGGCAGATTTTCCATCCTGGTCGGGATGGGCCAGCAGCACACAGCGATCTTGAGGGGTGAGGTTAAACCCGGCAGAGGGATCAGGCTCTCTTTTCAGTTGAGAGTTGAGTTGGGGATCCCCGACAAACGTTAGTTGGGCCAACAGAGTTAACAGCCGGTCTTGGTGGGCCAGATCCGCCCCAAAAGCAGTCCGCTCCTGCAAGGTGGCCAGCGCCACAGGATAGCCTTCTCGAATCAAATAGGTGAGGATCCCGGCACAGCGCTCTACGGCCCGCTCCAGCTTGTTGCGATGGGCTTCAGGGCTTTCTCCCCGCGGCTGCCAGCGATTTTCAAAACAGAGGACGATGGCCTGGGAACGGGGGCGCTCCAGCTCCCGCACAACCAGTTGATCCCGTTTGGCCGAGATCTTCCAGTGCACCGAGCGCACATCATCTTGGGGACGATAAGGCCGCAGGCTAAGGTAGTCCCCCTCCTGGCCGGCCTGAGGGCGCAACTGGCTACCGCCGCTCAATTGTTCCCACAGCAACAGGTTTTGGACAGGGGCAGGCCGAGGAAACACAATCACCGTCTGCGGGTCCTCGATTTCCACTGCCTTGCGGAAGAGTTCAAAGGGAAAGCTGGTGGCAATCTCAAAACCCTGCAACTGCCACACCCCTCGCCTTGAAAAGGTGTGTTGATAGAAAGTCTCCACCCTGCTGCCGGGATCCAGCCGCAGCACATAGCTGGAAGGCCAGTCCGTCTGCCTCAACCCCTCGATGCGTTCGCTCACCTGCAGCGAAAAACTGGGCAGGTGTCGCTTGCGATTGACCAGCGTCAGCCCCACCAAGACCGGCTGGCCGGCAAAGATGCGGCTGGGCAACCGCCGGCTCACCTCCAGATCTTTGAGGGTGAGCTCGGAGAGGAGGCCGCTGAGGAGAATGAGGCTAAGCAGCATCCCCAGCACCAGGTATAGGGGATTGTTGCCGGTGTTGAAGGCGGCAATACTCACCAGGAGGGTGATCCCGACAAACCGACCCCCGATGCGGGTAAAGCGGAAGCGGCGCAGAAAACGAACCCGCTGCCTCAACTGGGGAGAGCGGATCCCCAACTTCCACCGCCACCGCAAGGATTGGAAGAGTTGAAATGCTGCTTGGCTAAGTTTTGGTAACACTGGCATCCCTTCTCCGCCGCCCTGTGCCGCCAACTCTTGCCCCTCAACCCTCCGCTGGAGTTAGGGGGAGTACTGGACATTCTCAAACATTGAGCTACGCGATAGGGCAAGTCCCGCAAATAAGTTGCTCGTTACTGGTCGGATCCTTCCTGCCATTCGCGTCAGCAGGACGGAGTCCTTTCGAGGCGGAATCGGGACAGTTGCGGTGGCACAGCAGTTACAGGCTAGCGATGGTGCTCTGGGGTTTTTCCTCAGACCTTTGAGGGATC
>NZ_JANSJA010000033.1:0-17603 GCF_047462335.1 Synechococcus sp. H60.1 | reverse complement strand
CAGTTACAGGCTAGCGATGGTGCTCTGGGGTTTTTCCTCAGACCTTTGAGGGATCCCTCCTACTTCGTCCAAGACAAGGTGGCTATCGTTGCGTTGGCCGGAGAATATCTGTACTTCGCAGCGTAAATGGATCAGGGGCTAGGGGCAGGGTTGTTCTGTGAGGATTTCGGCAATGGCCGCGGCCACTCGCTCTTGTTGCCGGAGGGTCAGCTCGGGAAAACAGGGCAAAGACAACACCTGGGCAGCACAGAGTTCAGCATTGGGCAAATCCCCAGGTTTGTACCCCAACTTTTTGCGGTACACCGGCTGCAGATGCAGAGGGATGGGGTAGTAAACGCGGCTGGCAATGCCCCGCTCCTGCAACTGCCGTTGCAAAGCATCACGCCGCCGTGAGTCGGTTGGGTGGGAGCCAGGCACCCGCACCGTGTACTGGTGCCACACCGAGTTGCCCCCCACCGCCACCTGGGGCAGGATGAGGCCAGGGATCCCCTGCAACAAGCGGTGATAGGACTCGGCAATGGCCTGCCGCCGCCAGTTCCACTCCCGCAGGTAAGGCAGCTTAGCCGCGAGGATCACGGCCTGCAGCGCGTCGAGGCGGCTGTTGAGGCCAATGTATTCGTGGTGGTACTGACAGACCTGGCCGTGTTCTTTGAGGATGCGCACCTGGCGGGCCAGTTGCGGATCCCGGGTTACCACTGCCCCGCCATCCCCTGCTGCCCCCAAGTTTTTGGTGGGAAAAAAGCTAAAGCAGCCGATATCGCCCCAGGTGCCCACTGGCCTGCCCCCCCAGCAGGCTCCTACTGCCTGGGCGCAATCTTCCACTACTGCCAACCCATGTCGCCGCGCAATGGCCAGGATCTGGGTCATGTTGGCTGCCTGGCCAAACAGATGCACTGGGATTATGGCTTTGGTGCGGGGAGAAATGCTCTTTGCCAGAAGCTGGGGATCCAGGTTAAAGGTGCAGGGATCCACATCCACGAACACCGGGCGTGCCCCCACCAAATCAATAGCCTCGGCAGAGGCAAAAAAGCTAAAGGCAGTGGTGATGACCTCATCGCCCGCTTGGATCCCCAAGGCCCGCAGGGCCAATACCAAAGCATCAGTGCCGGAATTGCAACTGACGGTCTCCAGGTCGCCGCCGCCAAGAAACTGGGAGAATAGCTTCTCAAAGCGCCGCACCGCCTCTCCCCCGATGTACTGGCCAGAGGCCAGCAACGCCTCCACCTCAGGCAGAAGGGATCCAGCCAGAGCGCGGTATTGCAAAGTTAAATCCAGCAGCGGGATAGGCTCGTCCGTCATGGTGCTGCCTTTTGGGGGGTAGCGGCCACAGCCCATCATCGAGGATAAGAGCCGGTGGAGACAACGCTCTGGCACCAAATTGGGCTTTTTTGAAGCTTAGTTGCTGAGCGAGCGGCTGGGATTCAGCCTCGCTCCGGATTGAGCCTAAGCTAGAGTGAACGCGGTACATTTCTGACCAGGGATCCCCTAGGCTGGATACAGCTACAGCTATCGACAGGATGCTCTATGCAGGTTGCTTCTCAACAAGTTGGCGGCAAAGCGCCATTAGCACCCCGAATTCTAGCTTTGGTGCCGGGAGGGATTGGCGACCAAATTCTTTTTTTTCCCACCCTGGCAAGTTTGCGGCAGCGGTTTCCGGAGGCTGAGCTGGAGGTGATGGTGGAGCCGCGGTCGGCGGCTGCCTACGAGCTCTGTCCCTCGGTGAATCGGGTGCTGATCTTTCCGTTCAAAGAGCAGCTTTCATTGGGAGATATCAGCGATCTGCTGGGGCGAATCCGAGAGCGGCAGTACGACGCCGTGCTGAGCCTGGGCAGAGGGCTGGGGGTCAAGCTCCTGCTCTGGCTGACCGGGATCCCGAAGCGGGTTGGCTATGCCCCTCCGGGTCCAGGTCGGCCTTGGCTCACCGACCCGGTGCCCCTGAAGCCGGCCCAATATGCAGCGAGCATGTATCACGACCTGTTACAGGGGTTTGGCATTGCGGCGCCGGCAGGCTTGCCCCAGATTCGCCTGAAAAAAACAGCTTTGGAATGGGCGGAGCAAGAGCGCAAGCGCCTGCTAGGGGATGCTGCCAAAGATTATGTGCTGTTGCACCCCGGCGCCAGCCAACTGTCACAGGAGAAGGGAATTCAGAAGATCTATCCCCCCGTCAACTGGGTCAGGGTGATCAAGGGCTTCCGGGAAAAGCGCCCTGAGCTGCCACTGGTGCTGCTGTTGGGGCCGGAGGATGAGAAACTGGCGGAGGGGTTTCTGTCGCAACTGCCGGATCTACCAGTCAGTCGTCCTCCCCAACTGGGCCAACTGGCGGCCTTGATCGCTGGGTCAACCCTGCTGCTTTGCACCGATAGCGCCCCCATGCATCTGGCGGTGGCCACCCAAACCCCTCTGGTAGCTCTGTTTGGCCCCACTGAACCGGAACGGCTGCTGCCCGCTGAGGGGCCGTTCCGCGCCGTTAAGGCTGCCAACGGAGTGATCGACTCGATTGCTCCTGAGCAAATCTTGCAAGTGATCTTCCCCGGCTAGCGACAGAAGACTTCCCCCAAGACCAGCCCAAAAGGTTAACAGTTTTTTCTTTCTCCCCCTAGGAGAAGGGCCGGGAATGAGGAGCTTGTTTGACCATGCGGACGAAGGGACTTGAACCCTTACGCCTTGCGGCACTAGATCCTAAGTCTAGCGCGTCTGCCATTCCGCCACGTCCGCAAAAGCTGACCCCACCGGCCAGTTGTTAGCCGACTCGGATCCCGCTCAATTACTCAATTATGCTAACGTGAACGACTCCCGACACTCATCTTTGTTGAGTCAACACAATGTGGCTTACGCCACACTGCGCGAACCGATAGCGTACGGGCTTCACGCTTCCCCGACTTGTTGGTACAGAGGTCTTAGCGTGCTGCCACTGTGCGATCCACAGCGGGAAACTCTCCAGAGAGTTAACTTATTCTTCTCAATTGTAGGACGAACGGCTGTCATCCCGACACTGATTGGCTCTTGAGTCAACACAATTTACCCATACAGTGCGGGGCTTCCCGCCAATTAAGCTAACCTGGCAACTGGGCAACGGCCACCTTCAGCTCTTCTGTGGCGTCCAAAACCACCCAACCTTGACCCGCTGTCTGCTTCCACAGCTCAAAGTGCAGGTGTGGCCCAGTGACCGCCCCGGTTGCCCCCACATAGCCGATCACGGATCCCTGTTCCACCACTTCCCCGGCTCTTACCGCGACTTCGGACATGTGGCCGTAGCGCGTGCGCCGACTGTCGGCATGCTCCAGCACAACCGTAATTCCCAGGCCTCCCAAGGATCCCGCGCTCACCACCTTGCCGCTCAACGAAGCCAGGATCGGCGTGCCTAGGCTGGCCCCTAGATCCACGCCGGCATGGAACTCTGGCTGGCCGCGGATAGGGTGAATCCGCACGCCGAACCCAGAGGTAATCGGCACGGGGTGGGGCAAAGGATAGAGCAACCGTTCTTCGCCTGCCGCCAATTCGGGCAATGCCGGCGTTGGCAGTTCAGGTGTTTGGGGTTGGCTGGGATCCTCAATGCGAATCTCTTCGCCCGGCATGAGGATGATGCGGCGACCGGAGCTGCGCTCCATCAGCACCACTGGCACCCCACTTTCCGGCTGAGCATCGACAGCCAAGTTCTGGGTCGCCGGCGGCTCCATGATCATTTCCCGCCCCACCACCGTCTCTACGCGGGTTTCTGCCTCTAGAGTTGGAGAGCTGCCAGGTTCGGACGCCAAGCCTGTGGACTCTGGGCTGCCCGTCGGCAGGGGAATGGCGCCATCCAACAGCAGGGCTTCTGCTGCAGGGGTGTCCAGAGCCGGGCCTACCGAGGGAGGGGGAGGCAGAGGATGGAGTTGCGTCTGCGCCAGCAGGGCGGTGGAGGAGAACCAGAGCAGGCCCAGTCCCAACCCTAAGCCCAGCCCTAGCCGCCGCAGCAACCGCGCCCTTCCCGCCAACCTGCTGCCTGGCCAAGAGGGAAGACGCAGCCAAAAAGACTTTGCCGACATGGGCAAGGGATCCATCACCCGCTACAGGTCACTCAGCAGAAAACGAAGGGTCACCGGCGATAGGCAGTTGATAGCTCAGGCGCACCTGGTCGGGAGCAAGGACGAGGATCAGCCCCCCCTGTGTTTGTACCCGCAGCCTCCCATCCCTGGCAAGGCCCAAAACCGTGGCCAGCGTCTCTCCTGGGGGCCATCGAACTTGCGGCTTTACCGCCCAGGCTTCGTACTCGGAGCGCACAGGAGCAAACCCCTCCTGCAGCCAGCTCTGAAACCCCCGCTCCATCCCCTGCAAAACCCAGGCAGCAACGGCAGTGCCATCCTGGCGGGATCCCAAGATCTCGGCCAAATTGATTCCCTCAGCGGGCACGGGATTGTTGACATTTACCCCAACGCCAGCCACCAGCCCCAGCAGTTGCCCTCTCTCCCCAAAGCGGCTCTGCACCAAGAGGCCACCCAGCTTGCGCAGAGAACCTGGACACTGCTCATCCACCACCACTAGGTCGTTGGGCCATTTCAGTTGCAGCGGGATCCCCAGTCGCTGTCGTAGGCTGCCCGCAACACCCCAGGCCAGCGTCAGGGTCAACTCCAGCAGCGAATGCCGAAGAGGCGGGGATCCCAGCCAGACCGACAGGTACAGCCCCCCCGCTGGCGATTGCCATACTCGCCCATGCTGGCCCTGTCCTGCCCGCTGGCGGGTACTCACCAAAACCGTGCCCAGGGGCAGCGGCTGAGGGAAGCGACGACCCCAGTCCAAGAGCAGCCGGTTGGTGGAATCGGTTACTGCCACCTGGAGAAGGTGATGCCCCCAGGCCCCCCGACCCACCAGGGATCCCAGCCGCGCAGGGGAAAGCATGGCTCGGCTCGGCCCTAGCTCAACACAATGTCTTCTGCGGGGCGCTGGGCCAGCCGCTTCAGGTTTTGGTAGCGCAGCATGTCCAACAGGTCGTTGCCAGAACGCCCCTCCAGACGGGCCTCTAGGTGCAGCGCCTGCCCTAAGGCCTCCACCGCCTGCAGCCGTGGGATCCCGCGCAACACCAGGCGATCCACGGCGTAGGCATCGGCGGCCAGAAGACGGCGGTCGTTGGTTTGGTCGCGGCGCAACTGCCAAAGCGCCAAGCCGCTCAACCCTCCCGAAACCGTTGCCCCCACCGGGTCTTGCTGCACGACCTCGAAGATCAGGCTCAGCCCTCCCAGAGCCGCTATGGCCAGGTAAAAGTCGATTTGCCGCGAGGCTGCCCGGCTGTAGTAGCCCACCTTGTGGAGAAACAGCCCTGCCCGCTGCAGGGGAGTGAACTGTCGCCACTCGTAGGGCTTGATGAACAGCCGCATCTGCCGTTCCCAGGGCATTTGCCGACGGCCCTTGATCACCACCGTCTGCCGTTCCGAGGCCGGCAAGATCTTCACACTCTCCCGCATGCTGGCGGGCAGCAGATCCAGCAGGCGCTCGACCTCAGCCTGGTCGAGAACGTAGTTGTCGTAGCCGTTGTCGTAGCCGTAGTACTCCGAGTTCATGCCGGGCCTACTCCTGAGCTTAATCCCATCGCCTGACGCATCTCTCGCACCGCCCGATCCAACCCCACCAGCACCGCTCGACTGATGATGCTATGGCCGATGTTCAGCTCTTCCATGCCAGGGATCCGTGCCACCGGGCCGACGTTCCAGTAGGTGAGGCCGTGTCCGGCGTTCACCCGCAAGCCCAGTTGAATCGCCTGTTGGCTAGCCTGCCGAAGTTGGGCCAACTCCGCCTCTTGTTGCGCTTCCGAGGACGCCTCCGCATAGCGTCCCGTGTGCAGCTCCACCCAGCGGGCCCCCACCTGGGCAGCGGCGGCAATTTGGATGGGATCGGGATCGACAAACAAGCTGACGGGAATGCCAGATCCCTGCAGTTGGCTGACCACCTCGCTAAGACGCGACACCTGCCCTGCCACATCCAGACCCCCCTCGGTGGTGATCTCTTCTCGCCGCTCGGGAACTAAGGTGACATAATCGGGCTTGATCTCCAGTGCAATGGCTACCATCTCGTCGGTGGCGGCCATCTCCAAGTTGAGGTGGGTGCGCACCGTCTGCCGCAACAGCCGCACATCCCGATCCTGAATGTGACGGCGATCCTCGCGCAAATGCACCGTGATCCCATCTGCACCTGCCAACTCGGCAATTACTGCCGCTGCCACCGGATCCGGCTCTACGGTGCGGCGAGCCTGGCGCAGTGTGGCAATGTGGTCGATGTTAACTCCAAGACTTAACAAGGCCTGACTGCTGTGGGTGTAAAGGATTCTAGAATGCTCCTAGTATTACATTATTCAATTTGCGCTGGTCAGACGAGCCTGGATGCTGTGGGGTTCAGACGGCGGGGGAGGCAGCCTTTACTCTATGATCAAAATGCTCGAAAGTGACGTCTTGCCTGTGCGGGATCCACTCCAGGCTTGCCATGACTGATCCAAATGCCTCGCTGGCGGTGGGACCACACTCAATTATTGACCGGGCGCGGGTGCCGGCCCTGATTGCCCAGTACCTGCCGGTGGAGATCTGCATTTACTACCAGGTTGTGCCCGTGGCCCTGGATACCGATAGCCTCATTTTGGGCATGGTGGATCCCCAGGATTTGGCGGCGTTGGACTACGTGAGCAAGATGCTCGCCTATTCCCAGATCTCCGTTGAGCCGATCCCAATTACTTTTGAGCAGCAGCAGGATTTAATTGCCTACTACTTTAGCCACCCACCCAGCCCGGCAGAGGTGGAGCAGCTCCGCCTGCAGGTCCACGCTAACCGCACCACTCGGGAAGTCCCTGCTCCCGTAGCTGGGCCGCCCAGCCGACCGACTCCCACCCAGCCGCTGCCGGCACGGCCAACGGCTCCGCCCCTTCCTGCTGACGAATCGGAAGAGACGGTGCAGCAGTTGCTGAACTCAATGCTGCGGCGGGCTTTAGACGAGAAAGCAGAGCAAATTTTTGTAGAACCCCAGGAGGGAGTGCTGTGCCGGGTTCGCTACCGCCAGCAGGGGATTTTGCGGGATCTGTTCAAGGAACTCTCGGAGTCGATACGGGCAAAGTTGATCGCCGCCATGAAGCGGATGATGGCTCTCGATCCCAACCTCATCGGGGAGCCGCAGCAGGCAGAGGCGGAGCGGCTGTACCGGGGGGAGCCACTGGTGCTGCAGTTGCGCATTATCCCCCAGCCTTCTAAAAGCGGGCCAGGCTCCCCTCCCAGGGAAGGGGCCATCCTCAGCATTCTGCGAGGAGAAGCCCTCCAGAAGTATCAGCAAGGCCAAAACCGCCTCCGCGTCTCCGAGACTGTGGCTTTGGCCCAACAAACCCACCAACTGCTGCAGCAACTGCAAGTGGCCCTTAGCAGCACCCTGGGGAAGCTCAAGCAATATCCCACTCCCCCTGACAGCAACTGGCTCCTGATGGCAGAGACGTTAGCGGCCATTCAGGCCCAGGCCCAGATGATCGCTATCCACCAGCAGGACTGGGAAAAACTCACCTCTGGCAGTTGATCCCCCATGGGCATTTCGATGCAGGCCAGGCCATTGCTCTCCTGCCCCAATCCCTGCCTGTAGGAGTCCAGGAGCCTCTCCTCAGCGCCCCAGGCGTCTCATTCCCACGACAACCTGAGCGGCTTCTTCCTAACGGGATCCCTCCCGCAACAGCACCAAAATGACTCCGGCAATAATGCTGATGGTGGCGCCGGCAATCAGGCTGGTGGCTAGACGTTCCAGCCGTTCCCCGATGCTCTGAGCGGTGTCGAACTTAAAAGTCAGTTTTTCCAGGTCACCTGACAGTTTCTCGATGTCGCCCGATAGTTTCTCGACGTCGCCCGATAGTTTCTCGACATCGCCCGATAGTTTCTCGACACGCTCTGAGAGCTTTCCAGTATCTCCTGCGAGCCGATCGATCCGCTGCAAAATTTCCCCTTGTTGTTGGCTGAGGTGGGCTATTGCTTGGCTGTTGGTCTCGACCAAGCGCTCAAGCCGATCTAGGCGTTCTTCTGTTGAAATCGTCATGGGGTTTGCAAGTTACAGGCTACGTGTCTCTCGATCGTAAGCTACTGGCGGCCATTCGTCTTTTCGATGCTGGCTCCTGCTGGGTGCGATAATCTTGAGATCGTGCAGTCTTGTGCACTAGCCGCCATGCCGTCAAAAGATCCGACGTCTTTGCCCCAGCCCAAGCTGTCGCCAGGGGAAACCTCCGCCGGCTCCAGCTCCCGCACCTGGTGGCAGGCTCAGCGGGAGAACTTGCTGACAGTGGTGCTGGCGCTGCTGTTGGCCTTCGGCATTCGCACCTTTGTGGCGGAAGCACGTTGGATCCCATCTGATTCGATGCTGCCCACCCTAGAAGAAGGGGATCGGCTGGTGGTGGAAAAGGTCAGCTACCGCTTCAGCTCCCCCAGACGGGGCGACATCATCGTCTTCTACCCGCCTGCCAAGCTGAACTTCGACGGTGCCTATATCAAGCGGGTGATCGGCCTGCCGGGAGATCGCATCCGCATTGCCGATGGCAAGGTGATCGTCAACGGCATCCCGCTCCAGGAGGACTATATCTACGCTCCCCCCAATTACTCCTGTCCGGGCGAGCGCTGCCCCGGCGTGCCCAACCAGGGATCCGAATTTCTCGTCCCCCCCGGCTCCTATTTTGTGATGGGGGACAACCGCAACGACAGCCAAGACTCCCATGTGTGGGGATTTTTGCCGGAAGAGAACATCATCGGCAACACCATCTTCCGCTTTTGGCCCCCCAATCGCCTGCACTTTTTCACCCCCCCAGAGTATCCGGAGCTCTCTTCTGAAGGGGCGCAGGCTTCGGGGAGTCGAACCTAAACCTGGAAAAGTCTCTCAGCGGGCCCGCTCCAGCACATAGTCCACCATTTGAAACAAAGCTCGGCGGGCTACCGAATCGGGGAGAACTTCCAACGCCTCGGCAGCCCGACGGGCATAGTCTCGCGCCAACTGGCGGGAGCGCGGGATCCCATTGCTCTGGTAGACCCACTCCAGGGCCTGCTGGAGATCCTGGGGTTCGGCCAGCTCTCGGAGGATGAGCTCCCGCATCTGGGGAAACTCCTCCAGGGCGAACAAAACCGGTGCCGTCAAGTTGCCCTGGATGAGGTCAGAACCCACCGGCTTGCCGAGCATCTCTGCCGAGGCGGTGAAATCCAGCAGATCGTCCACGATTTGGAAGGCAATGCCCAGGTCGCGGCCAAAGTCAAAGAGGCGATCAGCCACCTCAGGACTGACCCCGCTCAGCAGCCCGGCGGCCTTAGAACTGCCGGATATGAGGGAGGCGGTTTTGTAGAAGCTCTTGGCCAGGTACTCCTCCAGCGACACATCCGGGTCGAAGCGGGTGAGGCTCTGGCGTACCTCGCCCTCCGGCAGATCCATGATTACCTTGGACAAGAGCTTCACCACTTCCAGATTGTCCAGGTTAGCCAAATACCAGGCAGCTTGGCCGAAGAGGTAGTCCCCCGCCAGCACCGCTACGCGGTTGTCGAAAAGGGTATTTACTGTGTCGATGCCCCGCCGCACGTCCGCAGTGTCGATGACATCGTCGTGCACCAAGCTGGCCGTGTGGATCATCTCGGTAATTTCCGCCAGGCGCCAATGCTGTGGGGTAATCTCCCCATCCGGCGTGGTAGCCCGCGCAATCAACAGCACAATCGCCGGTCGGATCCCTTTCCCCCCCGCCGAAAACAGATGTTCGGCAGCCATGGCCAGAATTGGGTGTTTGGCGCTAACCAGCCGCGACAGGTTCTGGCGTAAACGCTCCAGATCCGCTTCTACAGGGCCAAAGGGGGAGAGCACAGAGGTCATGGAGCCAAAGTATGAGAGGTTTTACAAAATTTCATATCTCCCCTTATTGTAGAGCACCCCAACGTTCTCGGGGAAAAGCGAGCGGTATCATGCAAACAGTCCTCTGCTTTTTTATGTCGGATCCCGTTTCCCCAGTGCCAACCGGCTCTGTCCCCCCGCTCCCTGCAGAACCCGATTGGGAGGAGGAGTGGGAGCTTGCGCTGGAGCAGCCACCTCTATCGGGGCGAGCCCAGCCTCACCACCATGACCCGCAGTCGCGGCGCAAGCTAATCCATCGTCTGGCTCGCATCGAGGGGCATGTGCGCGGGATCCGCTCTATGATCGAGCAGGATCAGCCCTGTCCGGATGTGCTGCTGCAGATTGCCGCTGTCAAGGGGGCACTGGATCGGGTGGCGCGCCTTATTCTTGACGACCACATCCGTCACTGCATCCGCCACGCCATCGAAAGTGGCAACATCGAGGTGGAACTGGAAGAGCTGCAGCGGGCCCTTGATCGCTACATCAGCTAGTGGATACAAGCCTTTCCCATGGGCGTAGGCTGGGCTTTGCTCAAGCCAAGGCTAGCTGTTGCCGTCGGCAGCGTAGCGCTCCAGCAGGGCGGCGCTTTTCAGTTGCCATTGCAGGCCCATGAAGGCCCAGTCCAAGAACTCGTTGATCTCCTCCTGGCTGAATTGCATGGCTTTGCCGATCTCGAAAATCAGAGCCTCTTCTTTTTCCGCCAGCTCGTTGTTGACCACCGCCATCGCCGCCAAATCTCGCAGGATTAGGGCTCCGGCTGCATTGTGTAGAGGAGGGATCCGGCTGAGGTCTAGGGTTGCGCCCGTCTCCTCGGCCAGGTAGCTTTGGGCCACCTGTTTTTCGACGCCCATCCCTTCGGCAATTTGCAGGAAAAAGTTGCTCTCCTCTTCGTCCAACTGGCCGTCCACTCGGGCTACCGCGATCAAGGCTTTGAGGTAGAGCTGGCGCTGCTCATCTGTCAAGTCGGCGTAGTTGACCATGGGGGTTGTTGCTGAGCTTGGGTTTCCTCTTCAACTTTGCCATAAACTGCCCCACCGCATAGGCGGGTGGGGTTTTGGGTAGCCCTGAAGCTCACTCACAAGGACTCCGTCCCGCATCCCCTCCCCAACAACAGGCCGGGTTGACCCAGCGAAAACGCTTCCCTTCCCGCTGGCCAAGCCACAAGCAGCGGTGACAGGTCTGCGAAGTGTAGGCAGGCGGCACCACCACAACCTTCACTCCTGCTCTTGCTGCCTTGTAGTGCACAAACTACCGCAACGGTTAGAACGCCCCTCGCGCTAGCGGGCCGTAGGCCTCACTGCTCAACCGCCGCCGCTCTGTCTGGCTGCTGGTTGACTCGTCCACGCTCGCGCCAGCGGGCCGTAGGCCTTGGTCGCATCCAGCTTTGCGGCTTGTGAGGCAGACACCTTGAGCTTGCAAGAGATAATCAAAACTTGGGTCATGCTAGGTATATTGGGCGCTATCCCTCTCCACCGTATAGACGGTGAGGGATCCCGTGCATTCAGATGAAGATGCCACTTGGTGTCGATTCGGCCCTTTTTCCGCCGAGGAACAATCGATTATAATAGGGGGTCTCTGTCATAGCCAGCCGCCAAGACTTCCGCTGGGATGCGGTAAGGGGTGGCAGCTTGGCTTGTTTCATCTTTTCTTCTCTTGGTAACCCTTTACAGCTTGCGGAGCACCCCCGAGGAGCAGACACCCCATGGTTAAGTTACGGCTCAAGCGCTACGGAAAAAGACGGCAACCCAGTTATCGCATCATCGCTATTGAAAGTAAGACCCGACGTGAGGGTCGTCCGCTGGAGGAGTTGGGCTACTATAACCCTCGCACCAAGGAGACAGTTCTGGAGACGGCAGGCCTGCTTAAGTGGTTGCGGCGTGGCGCTCAGCCTACAGACACTGTGGACGGGATCCTCAAAAAAGCCGGCCTCTACGAGATGTTGAAAGCTGGCGAGGGCGGAGTGGTTGCCGCGATTCGCATCCCAGCCATTGCCAAGCCTGAGGCTGGGATCCCTGAGCCGGAGCCGTCCACGGAGGAGCCTGCTGCAGCGGCGGATCTTCCTGAGGCGTCTGCGGAAGCGGCAGCGGAGGCGAACTCCCAGGAGCCGGAACCAGAGGCTGAAGAGAAAAAACCTCAGGTTGAGGCTTAGGGGCGGCTGCACTTTCGGCTAAGCTTGGCTCGGCAGTTGTTCTTCCCTGTCGTCTAGCTCCTCATGCCGGATTACGAAGCCCTTGTCCATCTCCTGATCGAGCCGTTGCTCAGCGGCGGCCCGCCGCCAATGGACGTGGAAACCACCTGTGGCGGGCGCAAGGTTTGGCTGCGGCTGGCTTTTGACCCCAAAGATCGCGGGCGGGTATTGGGGCGGGGCGGGCGCACCCTGCAAGCCATTCGGCAGGTCATGATGGCGGCAGCTCAGTTGGCGGGGCAATCGCTGTACATCGACATCTATGGAGAATCTGGAGAGCGGGGTCGGGAGGAGCGGGAATGAGCCAAATCCTCACCTTTTTGGGCAAGGGGGGCACCGGCCGGAGCACCCTAACCGTGGCAGTAGCCCGGGCGGCAGCCCAGCAGGGGCGGCGGGTGCTGTTGGTCGGCCATCAGCCGGGGCCGGGGCTGGAGATGCTCTTGGGTGGGATCCCGCTTTCCGGCGAGCCGGTAACTATTGCCGCCAACTTGAGCGTGGTGCAGTTGCGCACAACCCAGCTTCTGGAGCAGTACTGGACGGCGGCCAAAGAGCTGGAAGCCCAATACGTACGCACTCCCTTTTTCCGGGAGATCTACGGTCAGGAGCTGGGGGTGCTGCCGGGCATGGATCAGGCCCTGGCTCTGGAAGCGCTGCGCCGTTACGATGCCAGCGGCCAATACGACTGCATTCTCTACGATGGTCCAGGGGATCTGACCACCTTGCGGGCCTTTGGGATCCCGGAGGTGGCCAGTTGGTACTGGCGACGGGCTTCTAAAGCTTTTTTGGGATCCGACTTGGCCAAAACCCTGCGCCCTTTTGCCGAGCCGCTGCTGCGGTCGGTTAGCACTGTGGAGTTCTCATCTTTAGAGGATCTGTCGAATCGCCTGGGGGGGATGACCAACATTTTCGAGCAGGGACGCCAGGCCATCGCCGATCCTCGTCGCGTGTTGGCCCACCTGGTGACCACCCCGGATCCGATGGCCGTGCAGACTGCCCGCTACCTCTGGGGCAGTGCCCAGATGGTGGGGCTGACAGTGGGTGGCCTCTGGGTCGTGCCGCTGGTTCCTGGGGAGGTGTCGGCTGCCGATTTTTCTCCGCTGCCTGTGCGCATCCTGCCGCGGCGCCAGGGATCCGATTGGTCGGCTTTGGAAGAGGCGGTAGGAGGGATTTTCGCGGCGCCGGAGGTGCCGCCGCCTGTAGCCATCGACGAGGGATCCCGCACCGTGAAGCTGTTTCTTCCCGGCTTTAGCAAGGCCCAAATCGAGCTGAGCCAATCTGGGCCAGAACTGACCATCACCGCCGGGGATCAGCGGCGCAACTTGTTCCTGCCCCCCAGCCTGGCAGGCCGGCAGGTAAGCGGGGCCAAGTTTCAAGAGCCTTTCTTAGTCATCAGCTTTGGCTAGGCCATCACGCCAGCGGAGGAGAAGGCGATGTTGGCCAAACGGATTATTCCCTGTCTGGATGTGGCGGCGGGGCGGGTGGTCAAAGGAATCCGGTTTGTGCAGTTGCGCGATGCCGGGGATCCGGTGGAGCTGGCCCAGGCCTACGACCAGGCGGGAGCTGACGAGCTAGTCTTTCTAGACATCACCGCCACTCACGAAGAGCGGGAGATCTTGCTGGAGGTGGTGCGACGCACCGCCGAGCAGGTGTTCATCCCCCTCACGGTGGGAGGTGGGATCCGCGATGTGGACGGGATCCGGCAACTGTTGCGGGCTGGGGCCGACAAGGTGAGCCTCAACTCGGCGGCAGTTCGGGATCCGGATCTCATTGCCCAGGCCAGCCGTCAGTTTGGATCCCAGTGCATCGTGGTGGCTATCGACGCCCGCGCCAAGCCTCAGGGTGGCGGCTGGGAAGTGTACGTGCGCGGGGGGAGGGAGCCGACGGGCCTGGACGCGGTGGAGTGGGCCAAAACCGTGGCCGAGCGGGGGGCAGGGGAGATCTTGCTCACCAGCATGGACGCCGACGGCACCCAGGCTGGCTACGACCTAGAGCTGACCCGCCGGGTGGCCGAAGTGGTGTCGGTGCCGGTGATCGCCTCAGGAGGAGCAGGAGACTGTGCCCACATCCGCCAAGCTCTCCAAGAGGGGGGAGCAGAAGCAGCCCTGTTGGCCTCGCTGCTCCACTACGGTCAGGTGACGATTGAGCAGATCAAAGCCGACTTGGCTGCCCACGGCATTCCGGTGCGTCGCTAAGGGAGGGATCCGTGCAGGCTCCAGATCTGGCTGCTCTCCTGCCCAAGGTGTGCCACCTAGCAGAAGCGGCAGGGCAGGCCATCTTGCCCTTCTATCGGCAAGAACCGCTGCAGGTCGAACTCAAAGCAGATGCCTCCCCCCTCACCCAAGCGGATCTGGCCTCCCACCGCCTGATCTTACAGGGCCTGCAAGACCTGACCCCTGAGATCCCCGTACTTTCAGAAGAATCTGGCGGCATTCCCTACACCCAGCGGCAGCCGTGGCGACGGTTTTGGTTGGTGGATCCCTTGGACGGCACGCGCGAGTTTATCGGGCGCAACGACCAGTTCACGGTCAACATCGCCCTCGTCGAGGCAGGGATCCCCATCCTAGGCGTCGTCCATGCCCCAGCTCTCGGTCTTACCTACAGGGCAGCGCAGGGCCTGGGGGCCTACAAAGGCAAAGAGCCCATCCGGGCCCGCCCCCCCGCCCAGGCTCCTCTGCAGGTGGTGGCCAGCCGCTCCCACCGCAGCCCGGAGACGGAGCAATTCCTGGAACAGCTGCGACGGCGCTACAGTTCTCTCGAAGTCAAGTCCGTGGGCAGTGCCCTCAAGTTTTGTCTGGTGGCTGAGGGATCCGCCCATCTCTACCCCCGCTTTGGCCCAACCCTGGAGTGGGATACCGCCGCCGCCCACTGTATCGTCGAGCAGGCGGGGGGAAGTGTCACAGATCTGAAAGGGGATCCCTTGCGCTACAACAAGCCCGACCTGCACAACCCGCCTTTTGTAGCGGCTGCCGAAGGCGTCGCCCAGTTGTGGCAAGGCTTGATCCCCTAGGCGAGGCTCCAGCTACATGCCCATTTCGGTGGGGTTGAAGCCATCCGGAAACTTGGTGTACTCGTCGTAGAGGGCACCGCGAAAACGGGTGTTGGTGATGACGGCTCCGCGCAGATCGGCGCCAATTCGCAAATCGGCGCGGCTAAGATCGGCCTCGCTGAGATCAGCTCTGAGCAACTTGGCCCGGTAGAGGTTGGCCCCGCGCAGATCGGCCTTGATCAGCTTGGCCCCGATTAGGTTTACCCGCCGCAGCTTGGCTCCGCGCAGGTCGGCTCCGGAGAGATCCGCCCCCGACAAATCCGCCTCACGCAAATCCGCCCCACTTAAGTCGGCATCTCGCAGGACAATGCCCCTCAAGTTCGCGCCGCTCAACTGCGCCCCGCTCAGGTTGGTTCCAGAAAAATCCCGCTGGCCAGACGCATAAGCCTGCAACAGTTGCTTAGCGTCTAGGAGAGGTTTGATATTCGCTGTTGTCATCGCTGTTAGTTCTCTCGCAAAAACGCAGGAAGGCTACCCTAACCCCCCCAGAGGCAGGTCAACGGCCCTTCCAGCCTAGCTTACCACCCTGTATTCTCTAGCTCAGGAAATCCCAACGCACCTGAGCCCAGAGGAGACACCCTTCGGAAGACACGGCCTCCCATGGTTAAAGCTGGTCGATTTCGCGGCGCAGATTTTCCAGATCTGCATCTACCTCGCTTTCAGCCGGGGCAGCAGATTGGGCTTGCGGCAAAACTTTCCGCTCTCCGGCGGGCAACTGGCCCTGCATCGCCGCTTTCAGCATCATCAGCTCATGATCGACATCTGCTCCACCCGCCTCCAGCGCGGCAAACTGTTGCTCCAAGCTGTCCACCGCCAGCTCGGCCACTGCCGCTGATTGGGCCTCCAGGGCGTTTACCTTCTCTTCCATGCGCTCAAAGGCTGCAAAGGCGCTGGTGGTGTCCACCCGTCCGATGACCTGGTTGATTTGTTGGGAAGCCTTGGCCGCCCGGGCCCGCGCGATGAGCATATCCTTTTTGGTCTTGGCCTCGGCGATTTTGCTCTCTAGCTTGGTCATGTTGCTTTTGAGGAGCTCCACCTGCTTGGTCTGCTCATCCAACTGCCGCTTTAGGCTTTGGGCGGTTTCGGCGAAAGTCTTCTTGCGCACCAGCGCTTCGCGGGCCAGAGCCTCGTTGTTGTTGCGCAAGGCCAACTCGGCCCGTCTTTGCCACTCGTCAACGTTCTGCTGCGCCTGCTCGTACTGCCGCTCTATCCGCTTCTGGGCAGCAATGGCCTGGGCAACTGCTTGCCGCATTTGGTAATGATCCTCAGACATGTCCTGAATGGTTTGGTTCAGGATCTTCTCCGGATCCTCAGCGCTGCTGACCAGCGCGTTGATATTGGATCTAATGATTCGGCTGACCCGATCGAACAATCCCATCGGTTGTTTCCCCCTCTAGCAGTCTGACCTAATGCTACCCTTGCCTTTCTGGCGCCTTCCAGTGCTTCTACTCCAGTATAGGGATCCCTGACTGGGATCCGAGGAAATTGGCCGCAGGGGATCCGGCCCAATCCCAGACCAACCCTCCAGCCGCCAAAACAGCCGCTGCAGAGATGGGCCCCTTCCTCACCTGGCAACCCTTGTTCTCGGGTTGGGCGTTCCCGAATGCCCACTCTGGCCGCGCCCCGTCTTATGTCCCACCCCTGGATTTTGGTGGATGGCCCTAAATTGTCGGGGTCACTGAAAGGCCAGAGGGTTTGCCGGATGAGGACTTTCCGAACTTGGGCAGATTCTCTTGGCTGGTCTGACAATGGGCTGTGCTGGAATCGAACCAGCGGCTCCCACCGTGTCAAGGTGGTACTCTACCTCTGAGTTAACAGCCCTCGCTGAAGCTGCGGCTGCGCATTTGCCCAAGGGTTGGAAATTGATGATATCACATCCGCAAGCCACTTCGAGGCTTACCCCTTGCCGCTCGGCGCTGCCAAGACGACTACTTCTACGGCCTTGTCCATTGGAAGGCCAAAAGCGCTTGCAAAGGGTTCTGAGTTGTTGTTCAGCCAGCCGCAGATCTGGCTAGGTCGATTACAGTTGATCGAACTCCCCTATTGCGCAAGCCTGTGGGGGACGGCATCGCCCCACCTTCAAGGCCTACGGCCCGCTTACGCGAAGAGATGGGGAAACACCCCAGCTACTTTTTACTTCCGGCTCCAGAAATCTCCTTACCACAATAGCTTCACAATGGCATGAACTACCCCACCGCGCAGGCGGGTGGGGTTTCCTCACCCGCTTGGCAGCAGAGCTTTTGTCTCTTCTTCTGCCCCAGTTGCTTCATCGATCCCGTGTACCGGGTCTCTGAAGTAGAGCTGAAGCATCCAAGACTCACGAGGCGGGTTCCCAGCCCCGGTTGCTGATGAGTAGCAACGTTGTACAGTACCATCACCGTCCCCCTGTCCCTCTCTATCGCAAAACCACAGGCAGGGCAGACATGGTAACGGTTACTTAGCTCTGCCCACTCCTTGTGAACAGCACCGCACTTGGGACAGCGCTGAGACGGCTTAAGGGTTTGTGTAGGAAGAAACAAGACCAGACCA
>NZ_JANSJA010000032.1:0-1936 GCF_047462335.1 Synechococcus sp. H60.1 | reverse complement strand
CAGGTTTGGACTGAGGCATGAAGGGGCTCGCACCAATCTCTCTGTACTCTATCATTCGCTCCCTTGAAAGCACAGCAGCGGCCTGTTGTCGAGAACAGCGCCAACATTCACCCGTAAACTACCCGGCTCCGACCGCTAAGCGGTACGGAGCGGGCTTCTAGTAGCCCTGCAGTTGGTAGTTGCCAATTGCCAACTCAAAGCGTTCCCGCCCCTCGACGTTGGTCAGCGACACCGTCCAGTCTTTTTGCCGAAAAGAAAAGGTGCGAGCGTCAAAGGACTCCGTCCCGCTAGCGCGAAAGGTCACAAAACCCCCCTTGAACGCTTTGACCGGACGGTTCTTTTGGCGGGCAACCTTGCGCGAGCCTGCAACCCGCCTGCACACCTGTTGTGCCAGGTTGCTGGATAGCCCGAAGCGGGTACGGATCTCGCGGTAGCAGAGAGATTGGAGCTTAACGGCGTTGACTATCTTCTCCGGTGTGTTCTCATTCACCCAGTTCAAGGCTTGTGCAAAAGCGTCTAGCGTCGCATCCAGCTTGGCGGCTTGCGACACAGACACCTTGAGCTTGCAGGAGATGGTCAGGGCTTGGGTCATGCTCCCATTCTATCTCATCAGATGCTACATTGTTGTCTGGCTTCTTGCATTCCTCCGGACGCGAGGACTCCGTCCCGCTTCGCGAACGGCTACGCCAGAGCGCGGGGCTCCTGCGGTTTCTAGCTGAAAAGGGGTATCCAAATCCAGGTCAGGAACGTACAGGCTTTAGGCGTCCAAGAACGGTTTGCCGGCACCCAACTATGCGGATCACTTGCTACCCCGATAACCTCACCTTTGAGGCCAATCCCCTGCTCACGATCTTGGAAAACCTACTGCAGGCCGGGGTGCGCCATGTCCATGCCTGTGGCGGCAATGCCGCCTGCTCCACCTGCCGGATCATGATTTTGGAGGGCAGCCAAAATTGCCGTAGCATGACCCCTGCTGAGAAGAAGTTGGCCGAACGGCTGGATCTCCCCGTGCATATCCGCCTTGCCTGTCAAACCCGCATCACCGGGGATGTGACGCTGCAGCGGCTGGTGCTCGATAGGGCAGATGTGGAGGTGGCCCAGCATCAACTGCAGGCTCAGTCCATCGGCGAGCAGACCACCGCCGCCATTCTCTGCGCTTCGCTGTGGGGGACGGCCAATTTCGACGAGGAGAACTTTCCCTACGATGTTGTTTACACTTTGGGTCGCCACTTCGTCCAAATGGAGTCGGTGGTACAGCGATACCAAGGAGTGTTGGCCAACCAAAGCGGGCTGAGAAGTCTGGCCCTGTTTGGCTTGGGACAACCCGAACGGGCAGTACGGCAGGCTCTGCAGGCGGGGTTGGCGCTTTTGCAATCGGTGGCGGAGCTGAACAGGTTTCTGCGACAGCTCACTTACCCAGAGGTCCGGCTTACCCTCGGGATCCACCATGGCCCAGTGATCCTACTCCACATCGACCCACAAGAGCCGCGGCGAGTTTCAGCCTTTGGCAAGGCAGTGAGTTTTGCCACCTGGCTGGGATCCCTTGCTGAACCCCTCGATCCCCCCAAAAAGCCCCAGGAGAGGCCGAACTCGCGGCTGTTGATCTCGGCACCTGTGTATCGAGCAGCGCAGGACTTGTTCTTGCAGGTGGAGCCCCTTGCTCTGAAGCCTTCCCCTGAGGCCAAGCCGATTCAGGTCTTTAGGGTGCTGCCTGGTCAGGTCAAGTTGCCTGTTGATGAAGAGCCAACTCCGCAGGCCGTGACGCCCCAACCCACCGGCTGGCTAGAGGCGCTGCAGGAATGGCTGCGGGCCTGGTCGCGCTTCTGAGGGATCCCCTAGAATCCAGCACCGACCTGCTAGAGCTGCTGCACCTGGGCCTGCAGGTAGGGGATCCCCACCCGGTGGCAATAGTCGCCGAAGCGCTCTTGGGGGTGGC
>NZ_JANSJA010000031.1:0-1960 GCF_047462335.1 Synechococcus sp. H60.1 | reverse complement strand
CGGATCCCTTTGCTAGACTACCTACAGCTAGCAGCTAGATCCATGAGTTCCTTAGATCTCGCCTTTGCCAGCAATCACCAAGACATTCTCACGCTGCTGGACTTGGTGGTTCGCGCTCGCTACCCTTTGATCTACCTGGTTACTCCCGAAGAAGCCCCAGCAGAGGAGCTGCTACAAGTTCTGGCCGATTCTCTCAAACCCAAGCGCAAACTCCTAATCTGGGATATCGTCTCTGGCTGGTCAGATAACGGCCAAAACAAAGGTCAATTGATGCCTGCTCTGGGCCGCATCGGCGCTATCAAAGAGGACGAGGCGGTTATTTGTGTTCTCAAGGATCTAAACCCCACCCTGAGAAATCCAGAACGCTCAGATAACTATCCCGTTATCCGCTACCTAAAAACCTTGGCCAGAGAGGGCCGCCACAGCCGCAAGTCCATCATCCTCCTGGGTCAAGAAGCCGTTGTCCCTGCCGAGCTGCGCGAGGAAATTGTAGTCTATGATTTTCCCCTGCCCAGCATCGACGAAATTGAGCGGATCGTTACCCGCGCGATCCCTGCCCGTCAACTGGAGCTAAGCGGCCCAGCGCGGGAACAACTGGTTCGAGCCTGTCAAGGGCTGACCCGGCAGCGCATTGAGCGGATCCTGGCCCGCGCCCTAGCCGCCAAAGGCAAGGTCAGCGAGGGCGATATCGACCTGGTTCTGGAAGAGAAAAAGCAATACATCCGCCAGACGGAAATCCTGGAGTTTTACAACCCCTCCGAGACCCTGCAAAATGTCGGCGGCCTGGAAAACCTCAAAGCCTGGATTCGCCAGCGCCGCAACAGCTTTAGTGCCCAGGCCCGCGACTATGGCTTGCCCAGCCCCAAGGGCATTTTGCTGGCCGGGATTCAGGGTACCGGCAAGTCCCTCTGTGCCAAAACCATAGCCCGCGAGTGGCGCATGCCCTTGCTCCGGCTGGATGTGGGGCGACTCTTCGGCGGGATCGTCGGCGAAAGTGAAAGCCGCGTGCGCCAGATGATCCAAATTGCCGAAGCTATGGCCCCCTGTGTTTTGTGGATTGATGAGTTGGATAAGGCCTTTGGCGGCGTCAACAGCGAGTTTTCAGGAGATTCGGGCACCAGCAAGCGGGTCTTCGGCAGCCTAATTACCTGGATGCAGGAAAAAACCAAACCCGTTTTTATTGTTGCCACCGCCAATAATGTCCGCATCTTGCCGGCTGAGTTGCTGCGCAAAGGCCGGTTTGATGAGATTTTCTTTGTCAATTTGCCCAACCAGCGGGAGCGGGAGGAGATCTTCCAAGTCCACATCCAGCGGCTGCGGCCCAACCGCTTGCGGGATTTCTCCTACCCTGAGCTGGCCATGGCCAGCGAAGATTTCAGCGGGGCAGAAATTGAACAGGCCATCTACGATGCCATGCACATGGCCTTCAACCAGGATCCACCCCGCGAGTTTACCCAGGAGGACATCCTTAGCGCCATTCGCCAAACTGTTCCTCTGGCCGCCATCGCCCGCGACCAGATTCAGGACTTAAAGGCATGGGCTGCCGAGTCCGGGGCGCGCACAGCCTCCCAAGACCAACAGCTTGTGCAGGAGCTGCGAACGCTGGTGCAAAAAAGAGGGCTGGGCCCCATCGAAGTCGACAGCCCCTCTTCGTTTTTCCCCTCCTCCCCCTCCTAAGTTCTCAGTCCTGGTCTTCTGGCGGGATGTAGCAGCCCTACCAAAACCAAAGGTGTTCAGCTCCCCAGGGATCCAACAGACAGCGGCTGCTTTGGGCTACGGGATCCCTGATTTTGGTGGTCGATTTGGGGGCTGGAAGCTTACCAAGCTGAAGTAATTGCCAAAACTGACCGGGCCTATGGCTTATGCAGCAGCAGGTAGTTGGAAGGTTAACTTGAGGTGTAGGGATGGCGGAAACCTTTGATCCTGTTCTGGGTGGGCAGCAATTGGCCGGCTCCGATCC
>NZ_JANSJA010000030.1:0-1982 GCF_047462335.1 Synechococcus sp. H60.1 | reverse complement strand
GTGAACCTCAGCAGCCTGGTAAAAGAGACAACCCCAGCATAACTCCCCGACCGCCCTGCCGGAATCTGTTCCTCAGCACACCTTGCTCCCCAGATGGCTTTTCTCCAATGTCGAAATAGGATCCCACCTGAATACTTGAATATAGTCTTTTTCATCATTTGTCCGAATCGACTGCTTTGATCTGGTCTAACCCGAGGTATGTAAGCCAACTCTCTGGACAGGAGTTGACAGGGGAGAGATCTGACATGATACGCTAGAAGATGAACCTGCCGGTGGGTATAATACTTTCTGGCAAAAGCCAGGAAGACTTTTGTATTCTGGTTCAGGAGGGGTTCTGTGCAGAAAGTTCAGGAAAGTTTGGCTACTGCTCTAACCATTGATGGAGCTATAGGCATTGCGCTTGGTGACTGGAAGAGTGGCATGTGCTTGGGTTTCAAGGGCTCTAACGTTCCCGCCCTTCCTGAGCGGAATCTAGAGATAGCTGTGGCAGGTATGACCGAGGTTGTTCGGTCTAAGTTCCGGACTTTGGAGTCTGTAGGCATTAAGGATGAGCTCGAAGAGATTCTCGTTGTTCTAAAAACGCAATACCATCTCGTTCGAGTAGTAAAGTCTGTCCGAGGACTCTTTTTCTATCTTGTTATGGATCGAGAAAAGGGTAACCTAGCTCTCGCTCGCATTAAGCTGGATCAAGTGGCAGAACAGCTAGTGCTCTAGCCTAGACCAGGTACTGAGGTAGCTAGAAAGCTTGAGCAGAGCTAGATGAGGAGCTTTGCTTTCTTCACTTAAGCAGTTAAATTTCTTTTTTTGCTTGGCCTTGCGGCTCACTCCTTTCCTACTTGGCAGGAGAAAGGCAATGAGGTAAGGTATAGATGGCTACCTTGCTTACTCGGTAAGTGGTAAGTACCCAAATAACAGTGCCGCCAAGGGAGGAGGAAGGATGTGGCTATGCCGACACTCGAGAAGATTCTTCTGGAGGCTCTTACTTTCGGCGGTGCGCTAGGTGTTGCCGTCGGCGACTGGAGAAGCGGCACATGCCTAGGAGCTAAGTCTGCAGATGTCTCTGCTTTGCCTGAGCGCGACCTATCGCTTGCCATAGCCGGCAACTCGGAGGTGCTGCGCGCTAAGCTCAAGGTTGCAGAGGCTCTGGCCCAACGTTTAAAGGAGATTATTGTAGTTTGCCAGGAACAGTATCACCTGATCTGGTTAGTTAATAGTCATGGGTTGTTTATTTACCTAGTGTTGGATATAGAAAATGGGAACTTAGCCTTGGCTCGTATCAAGTTGGAGCAGCTTGCAGAGCAGCTCCGACAGTTACCTCTCAAAACCGCAAGATTCTAAGGGCTTTTCTCTCCCAAGACCCGTAGCTAAAGAAATCCAGAATGCCCAGGCCTCTGGGTTTTGGAGGGAAGTTTCTCACACCTTAAGACCTTGTAAGCTTCCTGGGTGTGTCAACCTACGGTAAACCAAGCCTGGATGTGTTAACCTACGGTAAACCAAAGACGTAGGAGCTCCTTAGCAAATGAATCACATTCAGGCTGCTCTAGGCGAAGGCCTTACTGTCGAGGGGGCTTTAGGGATCGCTTTTGCAGATTGGAGAAGAGGTGGCTACATAGCTCATAAACTCAGCATGAGCAGCGATGGCTTTTCACGAGCTGAACTAATGTTGCTGGTAGCCAGCAGCGCAGAAGTGGTTAGAAACAAAGCTTTGCAAAGTGAAAAACCTGCAGAAAAAATTAGAGAAATAGTTTTCATCTACGAAAAGTTATTTTGCCTCATTCGATTGGTTGAAACCACAACTGGCTCGTTCCTCCTTCTAGTCTTAGACAGCGAAAAGGGCAATCTGAGCCATGCTCGTCTGAAGCTTTCCCAAATTTTCTCTAAGCTAAAATACCTAATGACTCGGAGCCCGCTCGCTACCAAGACCAGTAATGCGGAACCGGGGACTTGAACCCCGATGGCATTGCTGCCACTAGAACCTGAAT
>NZ_JANSJA010000029.1:0-2014 GCF_047462335.1 Synechococcus sp. H60.1 | reverse complement strand
GCCGGCCTGGGGTTGTTGGAGCGGATCAAAGTGCAGAAGTGCCGCAAGAATCCTCCTAACTCTTGCCTAATGCCTCTGAGCACCTGGCATCCTATTTGGGGTGCCATTTTTCGAGTTGGCCCATGAAACCCGGGATCCTGATCTCAGCAGCAGCCGACCAAGAAGCCGACTTGCTCGAGCTGCTCACACAGCAGCGCGCCCTGGTCTCGCGGTTTTGCTGGATTGTCGAGGGATCCCTAGCCGCCCATTTGACCCAACACCCCAGGCTGACGGTCAAAACCGTTGCCTGTAGAGCAGAATGGCATGCTCAACTTTTTGAGGATAGTACCCAAGCCGTCATTGCCCTCTGGGATGCGGCAGCAGATCCGGCTGGGTTGACAAAGTTGGTCCAAGATTGCCAAGAGGCAAATCTTCCGTTGGCGCTGAATGTGCCCACTGCTCGAGCGCTGCTGCTCTCGTTGGCGGAGCAACGCCTGGGCTATTTGATCTTCAACCCCATTGCTGGCCAAGGGGATGAAACTCAACAACTGGCCCTATTGCGGCAACGCCTATCCGTCGGGATCCGCCTGCAGGTGTTGCTGACTGAACCGGGGCGCGATGCCAAAAGCCTGGCAGAAGAGGCCCTGGCCGCCCGGCCTGATCTGATCATCGCTGCTGGTGGCGATGGCACGGTTTCAGCCGTGGCCGGGGTACTGTTTGGCTCCGGCATTCCCCTGGGGGTGATCCCGCGCGGTACGGCCAATGCTTTTGCCGCGGCGCTGGGGATCCCAACTGATTTGGAAAGGGCTTGCGATCTAATCTTGGCCGGATCGACACGGGTGATGGATGCCGCTCGCTGCAATGGGCAGCCGATGATCCTGCTGGCCGGGATCGGGTTTGAAGCGGAAACGGTCGAACGTGCCAGCCGCGAATTGAAAAGTCGCTTGGGATCGCTAGCCTACTTGCTGGCGGGGTTACAACAACTGGCGAACCAGCAACCCTTTCAAGTGACGCTCCAAGTGGATGGAGCCGAGCTGCAGCACTTGCAAGCCACTGCCCTGACCATTGCCAATGCTGCACCGGCCACCTCTGTGCTTGCCCAGGGCCGTGGGCGTGTCAATCCGACGGATGGGCAACTGGATGTGACGGTGGTGCGCGGCCAGGATGACCCCAATTCAGGCAGGCTGTCCCAGACTTTGGCGCGACGGGTGCAATCCCTCGGGGATATGGTGCATCTGTTGGGGGCCTCTCTGGCCAAGCAGGTGCCGAAACTGAACGGGATTCTCACCCTCAAAGCTTCCCGCATCCGGGTTGAGGCAACCCCACTCCAAAAGGTGGTCGTCGATGGAGAAGTGGTGGGCACAACCCCCGTCCAGATCGAGGTGATCCCAGGGGGACTGACCGTGATTGCACCACCTGTGCGGAAACCCAACTCCGCCGAAAAGCTCGCCATCTTCTGGGTAAGGCGGATCTCGCCGAGCCTGACCCTGCTGAGCACAACCGTTGGCCTGGGCGGGATCCTCGGCTCGGCTCTGGCCCTCTGGGGACTGACTCTGGCTTTGCAAGGACTGGCGCCCTCCAGTCAAGCCATCGATGTATGGATTTTGCAATGGCTGCGCCGGGCCAGCCCTTGGCCGGATCCCCTAGCCTGGGTGGGGTGGGGGTTAGGGCATCCGATTGGGCTGGTGAGCTTGACCGCCTGTGGATGGGTTTTGCTCTGGCGCAGCCAACAAAGACGAACGGCAGGGGGGCTGTTGGTTGCAGCCTTAGGAGCTGCCGTGATTGCCGGGATCCTGCAGCCTACCTTTTCTCGCCCCCGACCAGATCTTTGGGATCCCATCCTGTCGGAGACAGGCCACAGCTTTCCCAGTGGACAGGTCATCGCAGCAACGGCAATCTACGGTCTGTTGGGCTATCTGCTGGCAAGGTATTATCCTGCTCAGCGGCGCTGGATCGGGGGCGGCGTGCTGGGGATCCTACTCCTCATTGGTTTCAGCCGGGCCTACTTGGGGTTGAATTGGCCCAGCGATCTGCT
>NZ_JANSJA010000028.1:17510-20131 GCF_047462335.1 Synechococcus sp. H60.1 | reverse complement strand
CCCGACTTTAGTCGGTGGGAGTGTCAACTTGTATCCATCTCAGGACACGTGGCTATGTACAACAATCGTCGCGGTTTTCTGCGTTGGCTGGCGCTTGGTTTTGGCTCGCTGGTGGGCCTGTTGCCTGCCTCGGCTCAGCGCCGTTTTAACCGTGCCATTGCCCAGGGTGCTGCTTCGGGCCCCAAAGGGGCTGAGCCGGAGTTCGTTAAAGTGGCAACACTGGAAGATCTCAAAGAAGGCCCCTTCAAGGTAGAAGACGCCTTTGGGAAGAACACCGCCACCCTTTGGTTGGTCGGGGATCCTCAAAAGTCAGACTCGCTGCTGGCTCTGGATGCAGCCTGTCCCCATGCCGGCTGCGACGTAGACTGGCGGGGGGAGAACTTCGTCTGCCCCTGTCATGGCTCAGCTTTTGCCGCCGATGGCAGCCGTACCCGTGGACCAGCCAAGGCCGACCTAACCGCCTACAAAGTTAAGGTGGAGAAAGGGGAAATCTTCGTGGCCAGAACCTGACCTTGTCCCCCAGAGTTAACCAAACTAGCCAGCAAGGGGTCGAGCCTGCAAGGCTGCCCATGATTTGTCCCCAGCGCTTCTTGTTTGTCTCCACCCCCGTTGGGCCTCTGGGATCGGGGGGTGGGGGCGGGGTAGAGCTCAACCTTGTCAACTTGGCGCGTAGCCTGCTGGAGAGGGGAGCCGAGGTGTGCGTGCTAGCCCCCGAGGGATCCCACAGTGCCGACTTGCCAGAGGGAGTTATCGAGACAGTTACAGGCCTCCCCCCGCCCTATGCCCAAAGCCAGCGCCGCGACCAGCCGGTCTGTCTCTCCACCCCTTCCCTAGTGGCCAACCTATGGCAGCGGGCTGCCCAACTGCAGGATCAGTTCGAGCTCATTGTGAACTGGAGCTACGACTGGCTCTCGTTCTACCTGACAGATTTTTTCCGCACGCCGGTGGCCCATATCGTCAGCATGGGATCCCTTAGCGACGCCATCGATCAGGCCCTGGAGCACATTGCCTACCGCTACCCAGGTCGGCTGGCAGTGCACTCGCGGGCGCAAGCCCAGACCTTTGCCTTTGCCCGCGCCCAGATGGCGGCGGGGCGGGATCCCTTTGTCTATTTGCCCTGCGGCGTCGATCTCAGCCGCTACGACTTTGTGCCGGAGGGAAACGGAGCCCTGTGTTGGGTTGGCCGCATTGCCCCAGAAAAGGGCCTGGAAGACTGCGCCGCCCTGGCCGAGAAGACGGGAAGGCCGGTACTGCTCCTGGGCCACCTGCAAGACCCAGCCTACTGGCAGCAGATTCAAAAACGGTACCCACGGGCCCAATTGGATTACCGGGGTTTTTTGCCCACTTCCCAGATGCAGCAGCTCTTGGGCCAATGTTCCGCCTTGATCATGACGCCCAAGTGGGTGGAAGCCTTTGGCCTGGTGGCAGTGGAAGCCTTGGCCTGTGGCGTGCCGGTGATTACCTACCGCCGTGGGGGGCCAGCGGAAATTGTTAGCGATGGCGAGACTGGCTGGGTGGTGGAGCCAGACGACGTGGCGGCCTTGGCAAGGGCTGTAGAACGCCTGGATAGCCTCGACCGCAGCCGCTGCCGACACCAGGTAGAACAGCACTATTCCCTACCGGCCATGACGGAGCGGTTTTTGGCCTGGAGTGAGCAAATTGTCCGGAATCCGATCCCAGCCGCCCGCAAGGGAGGGGACAGGCAATGGTACTATTAACTTGATTTTGGTGCCTGGGGCCGGATGACCAGCCCACTAATGCGAAGCTTCGACTCACGACGGGGAAACCACCATGACGACTGGGAAAGGATCTGTTGCGCTGGTGCGACCAGAGGTTCGTCGGCGGTCACAGGTTCTGGGAACGCAGGTGATTAGCCAAGCCAATGCAGCCCGACTCGGAGTAGTTAGCGAAGTTTGGGCAGATCTGGAAGCCAAGCAAGTGCTGGTGCTGGGGGTGCTGGAGAAAGCCTTTGCCGGATCCCCACGGTTGCTGGATCTACGGCAGGTAACGGCCTTGGGCCAAGATGCCATCCTCATTCCTAGTGATGAAGTTTTCGACGACTTGGACTTGCAAGGCCTAAGTCGAGTGGTTGGCAGCGAGGTGGTTACAGAAGAAGGGATCCGCCTTGGAAAAGTCAAAGATTTCGAATTCAACTCCGTCTCTGGCCTGATCACAGGCCTAATCCTCTCTAACCTCGGCCTTACCTTTTTGCCCGGCTTCATCCTCAGCACCTATTTGCTTCCTGCGGATGAGATCGTCTCAGTTGGCGGCGATCGCCTTATTGTTGCTGATGGCGCCGAAACCCGCCTAGCCCAACTGACCAAGGGAATTTTGGAAACCCTGGGACTGGGTAAGCCCTCTTGGTTACCCGAAACTGGCTTCGCCCCCGCCCTGCCCAGGGCTGTCGATGACTACTCTGCCGTCGAGAAAAACTACGAGGAAGAATACGACGAGGAAGGCGAACAAGAAGACGATCACCCCGAAGAAGAGCCCGAACTCCAGGGCGAAGCAGGGTCTCCCCGTCAGCCCGAGCCTGTTCCTGCTCCTGAACAACCAGAGTGGGAGCAGGAGTACGTCCAAGCAGAAGCCCCCCCTTCCGAGCCAGCTCCTGAGTCTGCCCC